>CANRJE010000001.1 GCA_947630865.1 uncultured Bacilli bacterium
AGCAATTTTTCTTTTTAAAACCAAAAAACTCTTAAATCGTTAAATTCAAGAGTTAAAAATTTTACATAATTTTACATTATATTTTTTTATTTCTTTCTATCATAGTATTTTAAGGTCTAGCCCTTAACTAAATTATAAATTCAAAAATTCTTGGTATAAATTCTCACATTTCTTTTTATCCATAGGTGGAACTTTTTCTAAAGGATAAAGAATTTTAAGTTCTTTATATTTCTCGCTTCCCAATTTATGATACGGAATAAAAACGATATCTTTTACATTTTTAATTTGTTTTACATATTCCTTAAGTCCTTTTATATATTCCAAATTATCATTATAGCCAGGGACAATTACTTGTCTTAAAGATACAGGAATATTAGTCTTGTTAATTAATTCGATGAATTCTTTTATTTTGGTCATTCTGGATTTCGTTAATTCAAAGTATTCATCTGAATAAATGTGCTTAATATCAAGAATTATTAAATCAACATATTTTAAAAGCTCATTTATATTACCAGCAAAATCACCAGCCGTATCAATTGCAATATGGATTTTTTCTTTTTTTAAATATTTGCAAACCTTTGTTAAAAAATCACTCTGAAGAAGAGGTTCGCCACCTGAAAAAGTAACTCCCCCTCCCCGTTTAAAATAATTTTTGTAACGTAATATTTTTTTAGCTAAATCAATATCTTTATAATTAGGTTTTTCTCTTCGAAACATTTCTGGATTATGACAATATAGACATCTTTTTCTGCAGCCTGATAAGAAAACAATAGTTCTTATACCTGGACCATCAACACTAGTTAATGTTTCAATAGAAGAAACACTTCCCTTCATTACATCACCTCATGGAAAGTTCTACTAATTACCTCATCTTGTTGTTCAGGAGTTAAACGATTGAATCTTACAGAATAACCAGATACTCTTATTGTTAAAAGAGGATATTTATCAGGATTATTTTTTGCATCAATTAATAGTTCTTTCGTTAAAACATTGACATTCAAGTGATGAGCTCCATTTTCAAAGTAACCATCTAAAATACCACATAAATTATTTATTTGTTCATCAAGTGTTTTACCCAAAGTAGTTGGTACAATTGAAAAAGTATTACTTATTCCATCACGACAGCAATTTGTATAATCAAGTTTAGAAACACTATTCAAACTAGCAAGTGCTCCACTTGAATCTCTTCCATGCATTGGATTTGCTCCAGGGGCAAACGGTGTTTTAGCAAGTCTTCCATCTGGAGTTGTTCCAGTTTTATGACCGTATACAACATTTGAAGTAATAGTTAATACTGACAAAGTTGGAAAACTATTACGATAAGTTTTATGTTTTGCTAATTCATGATAAAGTTTCTTTAAAACCATTTTGGCTATATTATCAACCCTATCATCATCATTGCCATATTTCGGATAATCGCCTTTAACTTCAAAATCAACAGCAATTCCATTTTCGTTGCGAATTGGTTTAACTTTAGCATATTTTATAGCTGAAAGAGAGTCAGCAACAACCGATAAACCAGCAACACCATAAGCCATTAATCTTTTAACATCGGTATCATGTAAAGCCATTTGACTTGCTTCATAAGCATATTTGTCATGCATATAATGAATAATATTCATAGCATCAGAATATACTTTAGCCGTTTTTTCAATAACCTTATAAAAATTGTTTTTAACTGTCTCATAATCTAAATATTTCGTTTTGATTTTAGGAATACCATCTAGTACTTTCATGTATTCCATTTCATCATAACCTTCATTGATGCTATATAGAAGTGCCTTAGCTAAATTACATCTTGCACCAAAGAATTGCATATTTTTACCAATTGTCATAGCTGAAACACAACAAGCAATAGCATAGTCATCACCGTAAATTGGTCTCATAATATCGTCATTTTCATATTGAATAGCATCAGTTTTGATACTCATTTTTGCTGCATATTTTTTAAAGTTTTCTGGTAATTTTAAACTCCATAATACTGTCATATTAGGTTCAGGAGCTGGATCTAAGTTCGTTAAAGTATGAAGAATTCTAAAGGTTGTTTTTGTAACCATAGACTTACCATTTTTCGTAACTCCACCTAATGAACAAGTAACCCATGTTGGATCACCTGAAAATAATTCATCATATTCTGGGGTTCTCAAATGTCTCACTAAACGAAGCTTAATAACAAATTGGTCAATTAATTCTTGAATTTCTTCTTCTTTAATTTTACCATTTTTCAAATCTCTTTCAAAGTAAATATCTAAAAATGCATCAACTCGACCTAAACTCATAGCTGCCCCATTATTTTCTTTAACAGCTGCAAGATATCCAAAATATAGCCATTGAACTGCTTCAAAACTATTTTTAGCAGGTTTTGAGATATCGTATCCATAACTTAAGGCCATTTCTTTTATTTTTTCTAAAGCCTTAATTTGCATACTAACTTCTTCTCTTAATCTAATTGATTCATCTAGTTCTACCTTGATATTTTTTAAGTCGTCTTTTTTCTTTTCAATCAAAAAATCGATTCCATATAGAGCAACTCTTCGATAATCTCCAATAATTCTACCTCTACCGTAAGCATCAGGTAATCCTGTAATTAAACCAACATGTTTACATAGTTTAATTTCATCATTGTAAGCATCATATACTCCATCATTATGAGATTTTGTAAACATTGGAAAATATTTTTCAATAGTTGGGTCCATTTTATAGTCATAAGCCTTCAAAGAATTTTTAACCATACGAAGACCGCCATAAGGATTCATCATTCTTTTTAATGGTGCGTCTGTTTGAAGTCCCACAATTACTTCAGAATCTTTGTCAATATAACCAGGAGGAAAATTGGTAATTCCAGAAACTCTTGTTGTATCAATATCCAAAACGGATTTTTTTAATTCTTCTTTTAAGAGTCTTTCACATTTACTCCAAACTCTTCTTGTTTTTTCGCTTGGAGGAGTTAAAAAGCTATCATCACCATCATATCTTGTATAATTTTTCATGATGAAATCTCTTACATTTATATCTTCTTTGTAATTACCTGTTTTAAAATCTTTCATATACTTCTACACCTTTCTATCTTATACTTTATATATTATATAATAGCATATTTTGAAAAGTAATAAAAGATATAATCGAAAATTAGATAACTAAAAATTAAGTACGAAAAAAAGACTATTTCTAGTCTCTATTGTTTCTTTCACGTTTACGAGCATTTTTAATTCCAGCCTTTTTAGCTTCACGGCGTCTTACTCCTGGCTTGTCATATGCTTCTCTTTTTTTGAATTCAGAAGGGATACCGTCACGAGCAACTTTCTGTTTAAACTTCCTTAAAGCTCCGTCTAGATTACCATTTCGAACAGCAACATGAGTCATCTTTTTATTCCCTCCCTTCGTTTTCAAATCAAATAGATTATATCAAACAAAATCTAAAATTTCAACAGAAATCGACGTTTTTTTCAAAAATATTATATGATTTAACTCTAAAAAGGGAACATAGTAACTAAACGATTTCTACTTCACCGAGTTTTCACTCTCCATAGACCAAATTCCGGTAGTTATTACCGTACTTAAAATATCAATTTATTTTTTTAAAAATTCGTTATAATTTTATTTTTTCTTATAACTAAATACTATTTACAACTAATTCAAAAAGTGCTCTCATAAACGTTCCTAAACCTACTCCTATTTTAAAAATAATTTCCATTAGGTTACCTGCTATAAAACAAATAAAAGGCATAAGGACAATAGGCAAAATATAATTTAGAAGAATTTTTTTATCTTTTAAAATTTGCATAAATTACCACTCTTAATTCTTCTTATTGCACTTCCTACTGCTTGTCCAATTCCAAATATCGTTTCAATACAACCACTTATGGCATTTAGAATAGCACCAGATATATCCGTGCCTCCCCCAATTATTCTTTTCATAGTTTCTTTTTCTAATTCTTCCATATGAACTCCTTTCTACTTATTACAATCAAGAGGTCTTACTATCCCATCAATAACACCTGCTAAAAAAGTGACTAATGCCCCTATTCCGACAATAGCCCAAACGGAAATCCCTCCGCCTTTAATTTGTTTCATTTCTTCTTTTGTTAAATTATTCATTTATTCTCCTTTCATTTTTCGAACCATAAACTGCCATAAATTTTCTTCTTTAATTATTACTTTAATATTTAAAGTTTTTGTATCTAAGTAATAAGCATCTAATTTAAGTTTTAAAGTATAATCGTTAACCCCTTCATCAACACCTAAAACTTTATATTTCATTTTCTTATTATCAATTTCTAATCTCTTACTATCGATTATCATTCCTGCTTCTAAATAGTCAAGTCCCGAGATAACTAAATTATTATTTTTTGATACAATACCTTTATAATTTAAACTTGTAATATTGTTAAACAATAACATTTCTAATATTAAAACAATAATAATTGAGAAAATAACCATAAAATACATAATTTGATAATAGTTTTTGTAACAAGTAAACCGATCTAATAGACTAATATTCATAAACAACTCCCCCTTCAATCGAGATTAATTTCTGATATAAATCTCGATTATTAAAGCGATGACTAATAACAATAACCGTTTTATTTTTTAGATAAGAAAAAATATTTTTAACAATTTCTCTTTCGTTGTTGATATCTAATGCATTAAATGATTCATCAAAAATATAAATATCACTATTCTTAACTAAAGCTCTAGCTAAAATAATTCTTTGTCTTTCTCCTCCTGATAAATTCGACGCATTAGTTTCTAATAACATGTCATCTTTTAATAAACTTCTTTCAATTATCTTATCAACTCCACATAACTTAATAATCTTTAAATAAAGCTCATAAGAAACTTCGTAAGATGTAACTATATTATTATAAATAGTATCTGTAAAAATCACTTCATCTTGAGATAAATAAGTTATTCTTTTTCGTAATTCTTTTAAATTATAATTATAAATCTTTCTATCATCTAAATAAATATCTCCTTCATAATTATCAATATATCTTGTAATTAATTTCATGAGTGTACTTTTACCTCCTCCACTTTGACCATATAAAAGTACATGCTCACCTCCCTTAATTTCTAAGTCATGACAATTAATAACTTCATCTATTCCATTATAAGAATAATGTAAGTTTTGAATTTTAATATTTCCTATAAAATGCTTTCCAATTATCTTTTCATCAAGTGAAAAATCCTCAGTTTTTACATTCAATAGTTCCTTAATTCTAGTAAAAGAAACACTAGCTTCTTTAATTAAAATTTGCAAAGAACAAATATTACTAATTGGACTAAAATAGTAACTAAGTAAACTATTAAAAACTAGTAATCTTGGAAGTGAAAAATTTCCATCCATAACTTCTTTAATTCCAAAAAAGAAAATTAAAAGTATTCCTATTCCATAAGCCAAATCTTTATAAAAAGTTTCTTTAGCAAAAGTACCATAAAGTTCAAAACTTAAATCTTGATAATCTTTATATTTAACACTCAACTTATTATTTAAAGTTTCTTCTAATTGCATTCCTTTAATTGTATTAACAGAAGAAAGTGATTCCATTAAATGATTATCAACCAAAACCTCTTTTTCTTTCATCAAATTCATTTTTTCTCTTAATAAATTATTATATATAATAATAATCAAAACATAAAAAAATGTAATTATTAAAACAATAAATGTTAATTTCATATTAATTTTTGAAAGAAGAAATAAAACTACTGTAAGCATTGATAAATCAATTACAATTGTTACTAAAAGTTTACTAATAACATCTCTTATTACATAAACATCTTTTATTCTGGCTATTATGTCAGCTTTTGATCTGTTTAAAAAATATAAATATGGAAGCTTAATGATATGATTATATACTTCTTTAACAAAAGATTCATCTAACTTATGATTTAAATAATTGATCAAATTATTACGAAACAAATTAGTAATTTCTTTTAAAAGGGCAACTACCAATAAAAAAGCAAAAATAAAATTTAATGTCTCGTGATTATTAGTACTTATTAAATCAATAAAGAATTGAAATTCATAAGATATTAAAACGTTGCTAATTGTATAAACCAATGAAAGAAAAATAAGAAAGAGAATTGTTGTTTTAAATGACGGGATAATTGGAAATATTAAATTTAAAAAACTTTTCTCTTTAGCTTGTTTTAAAATCTCAGTTTTGGGTTTAAAAAGTAAATAAACATTGGTTGTAATACTATTCCAAGCACTAATTGAATAACTTTTAAATCCCCCATCTGGATCCATTACACGTATTTCATCATCAAGAACTTTCGTAATGACCACAAAATGTCCTATTTTTTTGTCAATTAAAATATGAGCTATGACAGGTAAATTATTTTTAAGTTTAAAAACACTCCCCCTTAATGCTTTCGTTTCAAAACCTAATTTTTCTGATGCTGCAACTAAAGAATAAACTGAAACTCCTTCGGTAGTAGTCTTTGTTAGGTCTCTTAAATATTCTCTACTAACATAACCTCCATAATAATTAACTAAAGACATTAAACAGGCAACTCCGCAGTCTTTCAAATCTGTTTGTTTCGTGTATATAATTTTTCTCATTTAAGCCTCCAATTATAATATAAAACAATTAATTTATTTTTGGAAAAATAAATCGTTTTTTTTAAGTCCTTGTGGCACAAGGGTTTAGAAAGGCCTCGAGGTGAAATTTGTTCACCTTTTTAAAAATTGTGCTATAATACATGACTAAGGGTGATACTAATGTTAACTGAAAAACAAGAAGAATTTTATAATTTAATTTTAAATTCCTATAGTGAATTAAACGAGATTCCCAGTATTGGTTATTTAAAAAGAAAAAGTTCTTATAAATCTTACAATACAATCTATAAATATATATTTATTTTAAAAAAGAAAGGTTATATCGATTTTGATGATGATAAAAAGAAAATAACTTATTTAAAGAAAACTATCATTAATAGTTCTTTAATAGAAATACCTATTTTAAATGATTTTAGATTTTTATCAGTTCCAAAAAAGTCACATGATAATAAAGAATATCTCGCTTATATAATTCATAATAATCGTTTAATTAACTATCATATTATTAATAAAGATACATTAATCTTTGAAAAAAGTACGAAAAATTTAAATAATAAAATTGTTTTAGCATTTATTGATAATGAATATAAAGTTTTAAAATATAAAAAAGAAGATGAATATATCCACCTTCTAAATAGTAAAGAAAATTATTTTATTACAAATAATCAAAATATAATTGGTAAATTAGTTACTTTAATAAGAAATACTAAGGATTAAGTCTTGTTGGACCACGATAAATTAAAGTAGCTTCTCTTATATTATCTATTTCAAAAATTCGCATCATAATACGAGCAAGTCCTACTCCATATCCACCATGAGGAGGACAGCCATATTGAAAGAAGTCAGTATAGAATTTTAAGTCATCAGGATTGATGCCTTTTTCTTTTATTTGTTTAATTAAAATATCTGGGCGATGTTCTCTTTGAGCACCACTAGTAATCTCAATTCCTTTAAAAATTAAATCATATGTTTGGGTAACACCATTTTCATCTTTCATAACATAAAAACTTCTAGCACTATAAGGATAATTTGTAATGAAAACGAAATCACTTTTATATTTTTGCTTTACATATTTACTTATTAATTCTTCTTCATGGCGATCCATGTCTTCTTCTTGTTCTCCAACATAATGAAATTCATCCTGAATAATTTTTTTAGCATCATAGAAATTAATTCTTGGAAATTTTTCTTTAGTATCACTTACTTCAACATGGAATACTTCTTTTATTCTTTCGCCATATTTTTCTTTTAATGCACTCATAAAATATCTAATCCATTCTTCTTCACTATCCATTACTTCAGAAACACTATCAATCCAAGATATCTCTGAATCAATCATCAATATTTCACTAGCATGATAACTAGTGTGAGAATTTTCAGCTCGGAATACAGGTCCTATTTCAAAAACTTTATCAAAACCTGAAGACATTGTCATTTGTTTATAAAATTGAGGTGATTGAGATAAAGCAGCCTCATGTCCAAAGTAATCAAGTTTAAAGGTTTCAGCTCCACTTTCTGCAGCTTTAGCACTTATCTTTGGAGTATGGATTTCTTTAAAACCATTGTTAATCCAATACTCACGCATCTTAGCTTCAATAAATGTTTGACATTCAAATAATAAATTATTCTCGTCTCTCCTTAAATCTAAAAAACGATAATCAAGTCTTGTTTCTCTTAAAGAATTATCTCGACTTTTATAATCATATGGAAGCTCATTAGCTGACTTACTTGTAATAATTATTTTTGTTGGTATTATTTCCATACCATTTAATTTAACACTTGGACTATCAAGTAATTTTCCATAAACTGTAACAGTACTTTCAGCAGTTAAATCTTCTATGCTATCAATTATTTCTTTATTTTCATCATTTCTTTCAATTGTCACTTGGACTTTACCTGTTGAATCCCTTAAAATAATAAAGATAACATATTGTAATGACCTAATCTTATCAACAAAACCACGAAATTCAATATCGCTTCCTAATTTTTCTTTTAAATCTTTTACATATAAAGTTTTCATTTTCTTCCTCCTCATAAAAAAACTCTAATCATAAGGACTTAATATTTAAGCGGTACCACCTTATTTCATAGAGTTTATGCACTTTATTAGTCTATAACGTAACTACTCGTTTGTCTACAATTTAATGTCTTCATTAAGCTATCTTATTAGTTTTCACCTGCCACTAACTCTCTTTAAAGAATTACTTAATTACTCTTTTAAATCTAACAATATATGAATATATTAAGTTATTTATTTAATTTTGTCAATTATTTAAAGAGAAATTTCAAAAAAATTAGAAAAAAAGAAATGATTTCTCATCTCTTAGGCAATTGAAGTAATTTCAATTTGATAAACACCATTTGGACTATTAACGTCAACGATGTCTCCAACTTTTCTATTTAATAATGCTTGAGCAATTGGACTTTCATTAGAAATTTTACTAGCAAATGGGTCGGCTTCTTGACTACCAACAATTTGATATTCATCTTCCTCACCATCATCAACATATTTAATTTTAACAGTATTTCCAATGCTTACTTTGCTATTATCAACATTTTCAATTATTGAAACATTTTCCATTATTTGTTCAATTTTACTAATTCTTCCTTCAAGTTCAGCTTGTTCGTTTCTAGCAGCATCATATTCAGCATTTTCAGATAAATCTCCTAAAGCTCTTGCTTCCTTTATAGCTTTTATATTAGCTGGTCTTTTTATATTTATTAATTCATCTAATTCTTTTTTTAATTCTTCATATCCTTCTTGCGTTAAATAAACAGTTTTCTTTGTCATAACACACCTCCATTAAATTATTAATTCATTATAGTATAATTACCATGAAAAGTCAAGGTAAATAGAATAATTGTTTATTTATAAATAATATATTTAATTATATGCTAGATTTAAATATTATGCTAATTAATCTAAATATTTTTTACGAAGCATGGAAAATTTTGGTAAATCAAAGTCAATTTTTATTTTTAAAATACTATCAGCTTGATTAGCAACAGTAATTTCTTCCATTTTTTCATTATATAAATTATCAACTTTATAATTTATTATGTCCATATTAGGAGTAATAATTTCTATTTCATCACCTAATTTAAAGTAATTTCGTTGATTAATAGTATATAAATGATTATCTTTATCGATTACTATTCCTAAATAATCTTGATTTGATGATTCTTGTCTTCCAGTATAATATTGATCAGTTAAATCTGCTTCTTTGAAATAAAAATGTGTACTATTATCACGATTGGCAACTCTTCCTAAAATTTTTAATTCTTTTTCTAATAAATCATCAGTTAATTTATTATCATATATAGCATCAATTATTCTTCTATAAGATGATAAAACAACTGCTAGATAGAAAGGAGAACGCATTCGTCCTTCAATTTTAAAACTTTTAACACCTATTTCAATTAAATCTTTAATGTATGAAGCCATATTAAGATCTTTAACTGCCATTGAAAATTTTTCATCTTCTTCATTAATATCAAAACAAAAACGACATATTTGAGCACATCCGCCACGATTAGAATCTCGATTCGTAAAATAATTGGATAATACACAACGACCACTTACAAAAGTACACATCGCTCCATGAATAAATACTTCAATATCAACTCCGGTTTTTTCAATTATTTTTTTAATATCATCACGACTAACTTCACGAGCTAAAACGACTCTATCAATATGCTCTTGTTTTAAAAAGAGAACACTTTGATAATTAGTAATACTAGCTTGTGTACTTAAATGTACTTCAACCGAGAAATTACTCTTAATATAACGAACTAAAAATAAATCACTTACAATAAAAGCATCTATTCCTAAATCTACTACATTTTTTATATAATCATAAACACCTTCAATATCTTCATTATGAAAAACAATATTTAAAGCTAAATAAACTTTTTTACCTAATTTATGTGCAAAATCACAACCTTCTTTTATATCTTCAAAGTTAAAATTACTAGCATTAGCACGTAGACTATAATCTTTTCCTCCAATATAAATAGCATCAGCTCCATAAATACAAGCAATTTTTAATCTTTCTAAATCACCAGCTGGTGATAATAATTCAACACGTTCCATTTACTTCACCTTATAGATAGTCTTTCGAAAGAAAAATCCATCATTATCCCCTATTAAATTAGAAACTTCTGAAATTAATTTTTCATTCTCAATTTTCTCTTCTAAATTATCATGATATAATTCTAATATTTTTAAAAATAAAGTATCTTCTACTAAGTTGTTATCAAGAACAGCATAGTTAATTTTATCTTTAAGCATTGTAAACGCTTTAGTTCCATTTAATATTTCATAAGTCAAAATATTTGTACCAATTTTATCTTCTTTTATATAATACTTATCATTTTGTCCTTTTTCTTTGATAACATTTAAGTCTTTCGTTTTCTTTTTCTTTATATATTCATAATAATTGCTAATTAATTTTCGCTTAGAATGTGAAATAATTGGGTGTCCAATAAAATATGCTATTAAATTGATATTTGTCTTTCCGCTTATCTCTTCTATTTCACTTTCAGTTATTTCACTACTTAAAAAAGCATATTTACAATCATGCTCTAAATAATAATTACAGATATTATAATTTGTTATTAAATGATTAGCATGGATACCTAAATTTAAATTAAGTTTTAATCTTTGAACAATTTCTAAAATACTTAAATCATAAAACATAATTCCTTGAATAGATAATTGACTTAATTCTTTTAATTTTTCTTCTAAATCAAATAGGTCATCATTAAAAATATTTTTATTAATTGCTACAAATAATTCAATATTTGGATACTTATTTAATAACTGTTTTATTTCTTCTAAACTTAAATCATGGTAATTAACACTATAATCCTTTAAACCTATAATAAAAGAATTAGTAAATTTTAAATAATTTTCTAATTCTTTTTTATTTAAACTTACTAACAATTTCATACTATCCCCGTCTTTCTGTAACTGCAATACCGTCTCCTATTTGATAGATAGTTGTTTTATATAACATGTGATTTTCTAAAAAATATGTATAATCTTTAATTTTTCTAACTAATCCTAAAATATTCTTACTTGGAATTTCTTCTTCTGGCATATCAACATATCCATGAAAACTCATATTATCAGTTATAATATAACCATTCATAGATAAATTACCTTCAAATTGTTCAAAGATTGCTTTATTTTGACCTTTAGCAGCATCAATAAAAATCAAATCAAATTCATCTTCTAAATGAACATTTAAAGCATCATTAAAAATTAAAGTAATTCTGTCTTCCAATTCAAACTTTTTGATATTTTTTAACGCTTCCATATATCTTGCTTCATCACGTTCAATTGTTGTTACATGGATATTTTCATTAACTTTTGCCATCTCTATAGCTGAATAACCTATTGCTGTTCCTATTTCTAAAATATTTTTACTTTGCTTTTTAGCAATAAAAGTCGTTAGAAATTCAATTCCTTCATCATTCATAATTGGAATATTATTAATTGTAGCATATTCTTTTAACTCTTTTATATTAGCCATATAATCTCCTTAATAGCCTCCATTAACACTATTTAACTCAGCTTTTTTATTTTCAAATTCACGACTAGTCTCAAAGAAGAATGTTTCATCAGTATTAATATTTGAAATGAAATATAAATAATTTGTATTAGCAGGACGAATACTTGCTTCAATACTTGATTTTGATACCATAGCAATTGGTCCTACTGGTAATCCTAATTTAGTAAGTACTCTAGTATTATAAGGATTATCATCATTTAATTCTGATTTCGTTAAAGGTCTTTTGTCATCAAGTTTTATACCATATCTAGCTGTTACATCACTTCCAAGTGACATTTTGTTTTTTATTCTATTATTGAAAACACTAACAACTTTCGCTCTATCGGTTTCTTTATTTACTTCTTTTTCAGCAATAGATGCCATAGTTAATATCTCATGAACAGATAATTTATTTATTTCAATTAATTCTTTATATGGTTCTAAAACTGTTTCCATCTGGTCAAGTAACACTTTAAATATTTCTTCAACGGTTACTTTTTTACTTCTAAACTTGTAAGTATCAGGAAATAAATATCCTTCGAGTGGATAATAGATTTTAGAATCTAAAATACTATCTGTTATAAACCAATAATCTTCTATTAAACTATTTAAATAATCTTTATCTTTTAAAACATTCATTACATCTTCTTCGGTATTTTCTGTATTGTTAGCAATAACTTTAGCAATTTCTCGCATATTAATACCTTCTTTAAAAGTTATTTGAATTTCTTCATTACTAAATGTATTACCTTTTCTTAAAATTTCAACTATTTTTTTTAAAGGCATATTTTCACTCAATTCATATGTACCTGCTTTAATATCATTAACCTGATTAAGTTTTAAATAGAAAACAAAGAATTTATCATTTTTAATTAAATTATTTTCTTTTAAAAGTTTACCTATTTTAATAGATGTCATTCCATTTTCAATTACAACTTCTTTAGTATCAGTATTTTTACTTACAGGACTAATAAAAGAACGATATAAAAGAAAAATTGTTACTACTAAAAATAGTAATACTAAGGATGTACTCATAGTTATTAAAATTATTTTTCGTGACGTTTTCATAAACTACTCCTCACCATGAAATAATTCTAGTCGTTGCTAGAATTATCTCCATTTTCACTTTCAGATTTTCTAATTTCTTCCTGTAATGATTCTAAAATAGTCTCAATTACTTTCCATTCTTTTTCAGATTCTATTGGTTGTAATTCTGTTTGATCTTCACATTTTGGATCGAATATTGAAGCATATACTTGAATATTGCCATCATCATCTTTAGTGTTATCAGTATAAACTATATAACTTTTTTTTGTTTCATCACTATCAAAAGTGAACAAAACATCACATGTTATTTCCTTTCCTTCATCATTAATTACTGTAAAAGTATTCTTATCACCCATTTTTAATTCTCCTTTCTATCTAAATAAGATTGAAGTATTATTGTACTTGCAACCCCATCTACTTTCTTTTTTCTCTTTTGTCTTCTGATATCAGCTTTAATTAAAACATCATTACTGATTTTAGAAGTTAATCTTTCATCTTCCAAAACAACTTCAACTTTTAAATTATCTTCTAATTTTTTTTTAAACTCTAAGACAACTCTTGCCATATCACTTAAAGAATTATTCATGTTCTTGGGATATCCTAAAACTATTACATCAACGCCTTCTTTTTCTTTAATTTCTTTTAAGCATTCGATTAAGTAATCATAATCCTCTTCATGTCTTATTGTTTTATAAAGTGTTGCAATAACCCCATTTGACTTACTTATTCCAAGTGTTTTAGTTCCAAGATCAAGTCCTAAATAGGTCATATAATCACTTCCTTTTTATAATAACATTTTTTTTCTAATTTAACAACTATATTTCAAGATATTCTTTTAAAGTATTCGTAATTGCCTCAACATATTTATCTTTTTCATTTAATAAAATATTTAAATTAGTAGAACTACTCATATAGCCCATTTCTAATAAATAAGCTTCACTTCCATAATTACTATTATAATAAGTATTACCTGGTTTTTTAGGATTTCGAAGGTCAACATAAGCCCCACTTACAATACCACCTGTTTCACGAATCATAAAGTAATAAGTTGAATTAGTTGATGCTCTCTCGTATGGAGTATAACCATCTTTTTCAGCTGATTTCTTCATATCTAGAATATCTTCTGAAGTAAGTGTTCGAAGGTAAACACCTTTATCTATTTTATGTTGTTTATTAGTTGAATAAATAGTACTTGTATTTTCTACAATATTTTTAGCAAGTTCCATTGCAAAAGTTTTAGACGCATTATAAGGTATATAAACTTCTACCCCACCTTCTCCAACATTATAATAAGCTGAATTTTGATGAATCGATAAAAACATTTTGGTTCTTGTCTCATAAGCAACATTTACTCTACTTCCATCACCATAATTTGGTAAAGTTTCATCAGTTTCTCTTGTTAACTTAACCTTTAAACCTAAATTTTCTAAAGATTCTTTAAGTTTTAAAGCATAATCTAAATTCATTTTACTTTCATATTGACCATTTTTTGTTGCTCCTGGATCATCTCCTCCATGACCTGGATCAATTACAATATCATAAACTTCTGTTGGTAATTTTTCTTTATTAGCAGTTAATCCTAAATAGTTATAGTCTTTATAAGTGTCATAATCTATTAAGATTTTTTTATTCTCGGAATTTTTGGTAATTGTATAATATTCAATCTCTGGATATTCTGTTCTATTTACTAAAGTATAATAAAGCGTTTCTACTTTTGGCTCCTCTCCTTCTTCAGTTTCAGAATCTTCTATTACTTTTTCTCCTTTTAAGAGAATAACATAGTTTCCTTCATCAATATGCTCTAAATTGATTCCTTCATTGATAACTTGATTAGTTTTAAAAGCAATTTTTCCATCTTTTTCTTCCGTTATTAAATCATATTTATATTCTTTATCAGCTTTTTTTAAAATCAAAGATAAATTTTCAGCATCTAAAGAAACTTCCCCACCTAAATTGAAAAATCTACCATACAACGTAAACGTATCAACATAGGCTTCTCCATCAATCATTTTTATGATTTTATCAAGTTCTGTTTCTTTTTGCTTTTTATCTTGAATGCTACAACCACATATTAAAATTAAAATTGTTAAAACCAAAAATATTTTTTTCATACTAACTCCTACCTTAGATTATACTATATCTTTCTAAAAAAAGATAGTTATTCTTTTGTAATATTTTCTAAAATTTCCATAAATTCATGAGGTGGCTCTACTTGAAATTCTAAAATTTTACCAGTTCTTGGATGGGGAAATTTAATTTTATAAGAATGTAATAATTGTCCAAAATTATTATCACTTACTAGTTTAGAATATAAAGGGTCATTTACAACTGGATGATTAATATATTTCATATGAACCCTTATCTGATGAGTTCTTCCCGTTTCTAACTTACATTCAATAAGCGTATAGTTTTTATATCTTTTTAAAACTTTGAAATGCGTAACTGCTTTTTTACTATTTTGACTAGTAACCGTCATTTTTTCCCTATATTTAGGATCTCTTCCAATTGGAGCATCGATTGTTCCTGTTTCATGATTAAAAGTTCCATTTACTAATGCAATATAATATCTTTCAACTACTTTATCTTGAATCATTTTAGAAAGTTTATCATGAATATAATCATTTTTAGCAACTATCATTAACCCACTTGTATCTTTATCAAGTCTATGAACTATTCCTGGTCTTATTTTATCATGACTTAAATTATATTTTCCCATTAAAGCATTAACTAGTGTATCTTCATAATTTCCAGGAGCAGGATGCGTAACCATACCTGATTTTTTATTAATAACTAATAAATCATCATCTTCATAGATAACATCAATTTCTAAATTAGATGGTTTTATATCTATTTCTTCTAATTCAGAATTATCTAAAATACATATTTCATCTTCAAGATTAACTTTATAATTATTGTTAACTACTTTTTCATTTACTAAAATTTTTTCATCTTTTATTAATTTCTGAATTTTACTTCGCGAATATTTGCTTTCACTTGCTAAATATTTATCGAGTCTAAATCCTTCTTTATCTATTACTTTTATTTTTTCCATAAATATCCTTTCTAATAATTTCAATTAAAATTAATCCTACTCCTATAACAATAAAAGTATCAGCTAAATTAAAGATTGGAGCATCATAAGAAAATATTTTAAAATCTAAAAAATCAACTACATTTTTATAAATAATTCTATCTAGTATATTACCAACTACCCCACCTATTAATAAACTGTAATAAATAACTTTATAATTAGTTAGTTTTTCTTTAAAAATATAATAAATTAATATTCCTAAAAAGATAATTCCTAAAATAATAAATAATATTTGCTTACCTTGAAAAAGACTAAAAGCTGCCCCATCATTTAAAACATAAGTAATATTAAAAAAATTAGGAATTAAAGTAATACTATCATATAAATTTAAATTAGTTTTAACTAAGACTTTTGATAAAATATCAATTGTTAAAAACATTATACTAAATATTAAAATTTTTCTTTTCATATAATCACAAATTAATTGTATCATAAAAATAAAAAATAGTTAAGAAAAGTGTAACTTCTTAAATTAAGATTTTTAAATTATTAATTTTCTTATTTTAAAATACAACAATTTTTGTAAATTTCTTGGTTAACTCTTGATAAAATTTTGTTTTCTTAATATAATTATAGTGGAGGTTATATGAAAGTAAAAGTAGTAGAAGATGAATGCGTTGGATGTGGTTACTGTGAAGCTAATTGTCCAGAAGTATTTGAAGTAGATTCTTGTAGTCATGTTAAAGTAGATACAGTTTTAGATGAATATAAAGATAAAGTCATCGAAGCTATGGAAGGTTGTCCAACAGGAGCTATCAAAGAAGTAGAAAGTCAAGAAAACAAATAAAAACTTACAATCTAAAAAATTGGTTTAATCGCCAATTTTTTCTTTTTCTTTTCTTTTTAAAGAACGAATAAATTTCTTTTCAGGTTCCATAATTCTTCTTGATTCAGTTATTTTACTTAAAGCTTTATTATAAATGAAATCATCTTTTAGATTGACTAAATATAATAATGTTTTCTCTTTATATTTAATATAGGCAACAGAAAATAACCAAGCAATAGACATTCTTACATAATATTCTTTAGTTTTTATCTTTGATGCTAATTCTAATGTTTTATCAATGTAATTATCATTTATATAATAATTAAGAAGAATAACAACTGCACATCTTTTAGACCAAGTATTTTTAGAATGAAGTAATTTTTTTACATAGACAAAGCCATCTTTTTGATTTCTTTTAAAAGTCTTTAAACTTGAAACTAATAAATCAACATGAGCCCAGTTATTGACTTTTAATAAATAACTATCTAAATAATTAGTTAATTCCGAAAAACTAAGTTTTAAATTACCATAGATAAAACCTTCTATCATAATTGGTTCATATAATAAACTTTCGTTTACTTCTAAAAAACTTTGATAGTCTCCTTTTGCTATTTCTTTTGCAATATCTTTTAAAATAGATGTTTTAATACCTATTAAATCTTCGCATTCCGTTATTTTAGAATGAAAATCTTGATACTCTTTATTTCCTAAACTCTTTAAATATTCAATAAATTCTTGATAGTTGTCCTTTGTCCAAGTTGTATTTAAATTCACTTCAATTCCTCTAAAAAACTTGTTCCCATATCAAGTGTTAAATTAAAGTTATCAAGAATTGTTGCCCCAATTGATGCATAAGTATCTAGATCTGGTAAACGTTTAGGAGTTTTTAAATTTTTATTATAAATTAGGACTGGTATCATTTCTCTTGTATGGTCAGTTCCCTTATAGGTTGGGTCATTTCCATGATCAGCTGTTATTATTAATAAATCATCTTCATTAAGTAAAGATTTAATTTCTTCAATATTATCATCAACTTCTTTTAAAGCATTCATATAACCAATTGGATTTCTTCTATGTCCATATTTAGAATCAAAATCATTTAGATTAGCAAAACATAAGCCTGTAAAGTCTTTTTTTATTGTTTCTTTAATTTTTAAAATACCATCTGTATTATCTTTTGTTTTAGTTGAATTAGTAATTCCTCTTCCATTAAAAATATCAGATATTTTTCCAAGAGCTAAAACTTCTAAATTATTTTCTTTTAAGATATCAAGTGCTGTTGTTTTAGGAGGGTCAAGTGCATAATCATGACGATTACTTGTTCTTTCAAAGTGACCTGGTTCTCCAATAAAGGGACGAGCAATTATTCTTCCTACTTTCCATTCTTCTTTTAGGGTTATTTCTCTTGCAATGGAACAAATTTTATAAAGTTCTTGAAGAGGAACTATCTCTTCATGAGCAGCAATTTGTAAAACTGAGTCAGCACTTGTATAAACAATAATACTTCCTGTTTCCATATGTTCCCTACCTAGTCTTTCAATAATTTCTGTACCACTTGCATTGCAATTTCCAATTACCTTTCGACCACATCTTTTTTCAAGTTCACTTATTAATTCTTTAGGAAAACCTGTTTCTGTAAAAGTTTTTAATGGTATTTCTGTCTTAACTCCCATCATCTCTAAATGACCTGTTAAAGTATCTTTTCCATTACTAACAGATTGACCTCTTGTATAATATGAATTACTAATAGTATCTCTATCATAAATTAAATTTAAAAGTCCCATTTTTTCTAAATTAGGTAAACTTCCTTTTGTACTTTCTAAGGTATGTTTTAAAGTATTGACTTTAATATCACCATATTTTTCTTCATCATAAGCATTTCCAATTCCCACTGAATCTAAAACAATTAAAAATATTCTTTTATATTTCTTATACATATTAGCCTCCAACTTTATTATATATTATTTTTATAAAGTCCAAAAGAAAAATGCCAAAATAAGACACCTTTTTGACATTTAATTTTATTTTATAAGTGTTAATTTTTCTAAATTATCTTTCCTTGGCATATAAATTCCCGTATAAGTATCATAATATTCTTTTATAAATAAATTTAACTCTTGACGAACTTTTTTAGATGAAATATTTAATTTATCAATATTTGCAATTTGAATATTTTGAAATAATTTTAAAAGTTTTAAAGTATTAGGTTGAAATAAATATGTATTTTGATAACAATTTTTACAAACTACTCCTCCTAGATTAACATCAAATGTTAAAATATCAGAGTCTCCACAGGAAATACATTTGGAAAAACTAGGATTAACTCCTAAATATTTTAACATTTTTACTTCATAGATATTCGTAATAATTTCCGGATCGAAATCTTCGTTTATTTTTATTAAACATGGTATTAATTCTTCAAATATTTCACCTTGATTATTTTCTTTTAAAACATTTTTAGTTAATTCTATTAAATAATTAGCATATCCCATCTTTTTAAAATTAGTCATAATATATTTTAAAGAATTAATGGGACTTCCTTCAATTAAGGTTGATAATCCTTTCTCTTTATAAGATATTGTAAAACTCGCATAAACTAACTTCATACTAATACCCCGAAGATGACTTTTTAAAGATCTAGAACCTTTAGATATCACCGAAATAAGTCCATATTCTTTGGTTAAAATATTTAAAATTTTACTCGTTTCACTATAATTAGTTTCATTTAAAACGATTCCCTCGATTGTTATTTTCATCATTTATTCCTCTATATTCATTATATAAAAGATAATATTTAATATCTCCAGTTTTTTTAAATAAATTCCAAAGCAAATTTTCCATTATTATCACCAATTATATAATGTTATCTTTTTAAATTTTTATTCATTATCTAAATCATCTTTTAAACCAAGTTCCTGTAAATACTTTTCTCTATCTCGCCAATTATCAATGGTTTTTACAAATAATCTTAAATAAACTTTTTTATTAAAATATTCCTCTAAAGATATTCTTGCTTTAGTACCAATTTTCTTTAACATTGAACCATTTTTACCAATAATAATTTTTTTAAGATTATCTCTATCAACAACAATTACAACTCCAAGATTAAGGATATTGTCTTCTTCTTCATATTCTTCTAAATAACATGTAATAGAATGTGGTACTTCATCTTCTGTTTCTCTTAATACTTTTTCTCTTACTAATTCGGTTATAATCATTGACGTTGGTTGATTAGTAATATATTCATCATCATAATATTTATTCTCGTCCGTTAAATATTTTTTAATAGTTTTAATTAATTCGGATACGTTTATATCTTTAGCTGCTGAAATTGGAATTATCTCTTTGAAATCATATAAATTTTTTAAATTATCAATTTCCTTTAACAAAACTTCTTTATCTTTAATTTTATCGATTTTATTTAAAATTAAAATTACATTTTGCTCTTCACTTTTTAATTTTTGAAGTATAAAATTATCTCCCTTACCAAAACCTGCATCAATATCAACAAGAAATAAAACTAAATCAACAGAGTTTGTCATAGCATAAGCTTTTTTATTTAAAAGAGTTCCTAATTTATGATTTGGTTTATGAATACCTGGAGTATCTACAAAAACTATTTGAGAATCAGAATCATTATATACTCCTTCTATAATGTTCCTCGTTGTTCCTCTTTTATCGGAAGTAATTGCAACATGACGTTTTAAAATACTATTTAAAAGAGTTGACTTTCCAACATTAGGTCGCCCTACAATGCTTACAAATCCACTTTTCATATTACCCCTTTCTTTCTATATAATCTTTAACTGGTCCATAGCTTTTACGATGTTCTTTTAAAATTCCATACTTATTAATAGCTTCTATATGTTTTTTAGTAGGATAGCCTTTATTATGTTTAAAATCATACATAGGATATTTTTTATCAAGTAAGATTAACATTCTATCTCTTGTTACTTTAGCAATTACAGAAGCCGCTGCAATACTTAAACTTTTAGCATCTCCTTTAATAATTGAAGTTTCAGGAATATCAGTATCTAATTTCATTGCATCAATAAGTAAATGTTCAGGTTTAATATGACAGTTTTTAATTGCTTCTTTCATAGCAAGTTTGGTTGCTTCATAAATGTTAACTTCATCAATTACTTTTTCAGATATTACTCCTATTCCATAACTAATAGCATCATGAATTAAAATATCATAGAATCTTTCTCTTTTCTTTTCACTTAATTTTTTAGAATCAGTTAATCCTTCTAATTTGTAGTTAAGTGGTAAAATACAACAACAAGCAACTACTGGTCCTACTAAAGGCCCTCTTCCTACTTCATCAATTCCGCCAATTAATTTAATGCCATCTTTAATTAAATCTCTTTCAAAACTATATAAATCTTCCATTATAAATTACTTAATCTATCTTTGATTTTAAGACTAACTTCTTTCATATCAGCTTTACCTTTAACAAGTGGTGTTAAACTCTTCATAATAAGTCCCATATCTTTTGCTCCAGTTGGTTTTACTTCATTAAAGACATCATCAATTATTTTATTTAATTCATCATCAGTTAATTGTTCTGGTAAAAATGTTTCTAATAACTCTATTTCTTTTTTAGTTTTTTCTATTAAATCTTCACGATTACCTTTTTCAAATTCTAAAATAGATTCTTTTCTTGTTTTAATTTCTCTTGATAAAATATCAATTACAAGTTCATCTGTTATATCTACTTTTTTATTAATATGTTCAAGGTCAACATTTCCTTTAACTCCTCTTAATGTTTGAACTTTTAGCATATCTTTTTCTTTCATAGCAGTAACTATTTCACTTTTTATTTTCTCGTACATAATCTCACCTTCCTATTCAATTATATATTAAATTTAAAAAAAAGTATAGAAAAAGAAGTAAGTTTTTACTTCAATATTTTAAATGCTTATCTTGAAATTTACTTAAAAATTCTTGACTAACACTTACTAAGAAAGCTGTTGTTAAGATATTTTCAACTTTACTATTAAATCCTTCTCTTTCAGAACCAGTTATATCTCTAGGAGTCATAAATAATTCTATTGTTTCCATAAATTCTGCTCTTAATATAGGAGTACTATCTTTTGCTTCTTCTAAATATGAAGATATTTCTTTTTTTAAATTATCTAATTCTTCTATACTAAGATTAGCAATCACTTCTAAATAAAAATTAGAACTTATAATTTTACCAATATCAATAATATTTACAATGTAACCATCAAGTAATTTGATTATTTCTTCAAAGGTAATCGCTACATCTAAATATGAACTAATTCTCTCAACAATTTCCTCTATTTTGAAACAAGCAAAATCAAACATAATATCATCTCCAAAAAACATGTTCTATGATATCATGATGAAAAAGAAATATCAATTAGATTTTTTTAATATTTCTCTTCCTCAAATCTTATTAATGAATCTTTATCAACAACAAGACCATAATTTTTTATAGATGACCTTTGCTTAATTTCAGTATCACTTGGATCTACATAATCATGAAATAATTTTTCTACTTCTAAATAATTACTAGAATTAAAAGTATAAAGTGAAGATACAATTTTTTTATCTAATTCTTTTGAAACATCTAAGAAAACTTGTTGAATTTCTTCTTTCTTATCACTGATATCCTCTTCATTTATAGCAACTTTTATAAAAAAATCTTCAAATGAATATTTTTCCTTATACTCACTATAAGTTATTATTTTAGAATTTCTCTCTCTATCATAATCATTAAAATCTACAATAGTAGCACAAGAAATTGCCTCAATTCCTTTATTTTTTAACCCTTCTTCAAGTTTTTTTTGAACGTCATAATATATTACATGATCAATATAATTATCTAATAATTCTCCGTCAGGAAGCATTGCTTCAAATAAAATTTCAGGATTTCTTTTTGGATATACATAATATCTGCCATTTACAGATAGTAAATCTCTACCTCCAAATTTAGTAGCTTGAAACTCCTCATGATATTTTTCTTCTAACTTTTTAATTAAAGTTTTACTATTTGTAGTATCACAGCCAAGAGATAAAAAAGATAGAAATGTTATAACTACAAAACTTACAATTATTTTTTTCATTTTCAATTCTCCTCTATAAAAAGAATATCATGAAGAAAAAATAGAGTCAATAAATTCTACATTGTTCTTGGATTAAAATCAACATCTATTTTGATTTTATTATTTGTTTTATAATGCTCAAGTAAATTTTCTAAAACTTGATACAAATTATCTTCTTGTTTATATTTGATAATGATATTAAAACGATAAACTTCATTTACTCTAAAGGGATTAGCAAGACTTGGTCCTAAAAGAGGAAACGTCAATTTACTACTTAAAAATTCTTTAACTTTTCGAACTTCATTCGATAGCATAGTATAATCTTTACTTTTAATTCTTACTAAAACTAAATAATAATAAGGAGGATATCCTAATAACTTACGATTTTTCATTTCTTCTAAATAAAAACCTTTATAATCATTATTCTTAGCATAAGTTATAGCATAATGTTCTGGATTAAATGTTTGAATAATAACACTACCACTCTTTTCTCCTCTTCCACTTCTTCCACTTACTTGATTTAAAAGTTGGAAAGTTACTTCACTACTTCTAAAATCAGGAATATTTAAACTGTTATCTGCATTGATAACTCCAACTAATGTAACATTAGCAAAATCTAAACCTTTAGCAATCATTTGAGTTCCAATTAAAATATCATATTCATGTTCTTTAAATGAATTAATAATTTTTTCATGACTTCCCTTTTTAGTTGTTGTATCAAAATCCATTCGAATTGTTTTATAATTAGGAAAAAGTTCATTTAACTCCTCTTCAACTTGTTCTGTTCCGGAACCAGAAATTGTTAGATTAGAAGAATTACAACTAGGACATTTATCTTTTTTAACTTCAGCATATCCACAGTAATGGCATCTTAACATTCCACTTGACTTATGATAAGTTAAAGTAATTTCACAATTAGGACATAAAAAAGTCTTACCACAATCATCGCAAACAATATTGGAAGCATATCCTCTTTTATTTAAAAATAAAATTACCTGTTCATCTCTTTTTAAAACTTCTTGCATCTTATTATATAAAGTTTCTGAAAAGAATTTACTTATCTTTTTATTTTTAAACATATCAACAATCAAAACTTTAGGTAAAGGACGATTATTAACTCGTTCTTGTAATTCTAATAATTTATAAACTCCTTTTAAAGCTCTTGCATAACTTTCTAAAGTAGGTGTTGCACTTCCAAGAATAACTGGAGCATTATGATAATTACCTCTCCATTTAGCAATATCAATAGCATCATATCTTGGATTATTATCTTGTTTATAGGAACTTGAATGCTCTTCATCTACAATAATAATTCCAATATTTTCAAGTGGTGTAAAAATGGCACTTCTTGCTCCAATTACTATTTTAATGTTTTCTTTTTTTATTTTTCGATATTCATCATATTTTTCTGAATCGGATAAACCTGAATGAAAAATAGCAATAATACCTCCAAAACGCTCTTTGAATCTTCTTACTGTTTGAGGTGTTAAACTAATTTCTGGAATTAAAACAATGGCAGTTTTATCTTCATTAATTACTTTTTCTATTAATTCCATATAAACTTCTGTTTTACCACTTCCTGTTACACCATGAAGTAAATAAGTATTAAAGTTATTTAATTCAACTTTTTTAAAAACACTTTCTTGTAACTTAGTTAAAGGATATTTCTCTTTTTTTAAATAATCTAAGTCTAACCTGTAAACTTCAACTTTTTCTTTCGTTAAAATTCCTTTTTTAATTAAAGTATCAACACTTGCATTAATCTTTTTTAAATAAGTATAGGTAACATTTTTCTTAGTTCTTAAAATATTTATAATTATTTGTTGTTTATCACTTATTTTATATTTTGCAAGTTCTAATTCATTTAAATAAACATATGTTTCATATTTAATATTTACTTTTTTATTTCTTTTAGCTTTATATCCATTTGGAAGCATAACTTGATAACAAGATATTAAAGTTGCTAAAGTTTTAGAACTCATATATTTACCAAGTTCTAATAATTCTTTTGTTAAAATAATATCTTCATCAATTACTTCAAGTATCTCTTTTAACTCATAATCTTCGTCTTCATATTCTATTATATCTAAAACAAACCCTTCAATTTTAAGATTAGCAAAAGGAACTAATACTCTAACACCAATTTGAACTTTATCCTCTAAATTCTTAGGTATTAAATAACTAAAAGTCTTATCAATATTTCTATTTGAAAGTTCAACTAAAACACGTGCTATCATGTTGTCACCTCTTAAATTGATTTTATCAAATATCAAAAAAAGTTACAATCCAATTTAAAAAGATATAAACTTTTTTATTCATTAAATGTTATCAAGCGACTCCATAGTTAAAAAATCTTTCAATTTAATATGAATAACTGTACTTGTAGAATAATCTAAATCATCATTAGTAATTAATATCTTCTTATGAGTATTATCTATACTAGCAAAAGCCTTAAATTCTCTATTATAAGCTTTTTCATCAGCAACACTATAGGCTACTTGAATATAGTATTCTTTACCATCTTTGATTGCTATAAAATCTATTTCTTTATCATTAAAATCTTTACTTAAAACTTTTAAATCATAATTCATATATATAAGTTCATTATAAACAATATTCTCCATATTATGAGTTAAATCATATCTATTATCTAAACATCTTAATGAATTAAAAGAAACATCTTCATCATAAATTTTAAAATAATAAGTTAATTCACTTTTAGTCTTTGATGAATATGGTTTAATTCTATTAATAAGATATGCTTTTTCTAAATAAGATAAATATTTAATTATTGTATTTACAGAACCTTTTATATGTTCTTTTTTTAAATAATTTTCAATAGAACGCGAAGAAAAAATTCTTGAATTAGATATTAATACATAATTTACAATTCTTTTAAATAATTCTTCATTTTTAATATCAAATCTTATAATTAAATCTTTTACTATAATTGAATCATTTAGATCTTTTAAATAAGTAATCATGTTATCTTTGTCAAACTCAAATCTTTTAGGAAAACCTCCCCAAACAAGATAATCAGTAATACTACATTCTTTATTCAATTCTTTTGTATAATCTAATATTTCTTTATATACAAATGGTCTAATTCTAAATGAAACATATCTACCACTAAAAGCATCTGTATATTCTTTTGAAAGAATTTTTGAATTAGAACCTGTAATAAATACTGAATTGTTATGTAATCTTAAAGTTTTTACTGCTTTATTCCAATCGATTACTTCATGTATTTCATCTAAAAATATATAACATTTGCCTTCTTTACGATTTTCTTCAACATATTTTATTAACTTTTCACTATTATAAAGATTAGAAATAACACTTTCATCTTCAAAATTCAAATAAATAATATTATCTGTCTTTTTACTTATTTCTTTCATTATTTGCTCTAAAATAATAGATTTTCCACATCTTCTTATACCTGTTATTATTTTAATTAAATCAGAATCATAAAAACCTCTTATTTGTTTTAAATAATGTTCTCGACTTATCACTTTCTAATCACCTCAATTATAATTATAATGAACAATTTTTTAAATGTCAATATTTTTGTTCAGTCAAATGAACAATTTTTCAAATTTTAAAAATTTGTTCAATTGCTTTTTATCGATAATATTTCATCTAATAGAAAATCCTTTGTTTACAATTGTTAGTTACCGTTATATAATTATCTCGTGATGTTATGAAAAGATTTAATATGATTTCAGAAAATTTTATATGTGAACATTGTGGATACGATGTTAAAAAATTAGATTATACAGCAAGGGACCATTGTCCTAATTGTTTATATTCAAAACATGTTGATATTAATCCAGGTGATAGAAATAATTCTTGTCAAGGTTTAATGAAACCAATTGGTATTGAAAAATTTAAAGATTCTTATAAAATAATTTATCAATGTGAAAAATGCCATGAAATCCATAAAAATAAAGTAGCAAATGATGATAATATGGATTTAATAATTGAATTATCCAATTTAAATAGTCATTTACAATAACAAAAAACTCCTTTATGCGTAAACTATTATAGATAATAAAGGAGGTAATATTATGTATTATTACGGTGGTTATCCAAACTATGGATATGGTAACTCTTGCTGTAATTCTGGCAACGTAGGTTACATTTATCCAAACTACGGATACAACAACAACTCTAATTATGCTATTATCATTGTATTATTCATTTTATTAGTTATAATTATTGGTACTAGATGGGGAAGATAGAATTTCTTCCTTTTTAATTTACATTTTTCCCTATTTGTGATAAAATGTAAGCCGAGTGGTGATTAGTATGTTAAAAATGAAAGATATATTAGATGAAAAAGATAAAAGACTACATGAAGTATCAAAAGACGTAACCTTTCCTATTTCAGATGAAGATAAAAAGCTAGTTAAAGATATGATTGAATTTTTAACGGATAGTCAAATTGAAGAATTAGCAGAAAAATATGATTTAAGACCTGGTATGGGACTTGCTGCTATTCAACTTGGAATTCCTAAAAGATTCTTTGTAGTTGTTCATGAATATGATGAAGGACAATTTGATAATTATGTTATTTTTAATCCTAAATTAGTTAGTAATTCTGAAGAAATAATCTATGTTGGAGATGGTGAAGGTTGCTTGTCCGTTAATAGAGAAGTTGCTGGAATTGTACCACGATATGCTAGAGTTACCGTTGAAGGATATGATGAAAATGGTAATCAAATAAGAATTAGAGCCAGAGAGGAATTAGCAATTGCTTTTCAACATGAATTAGACCACTTAGATGGTATCTTGTTTACCGATAAAATTGATCCAAAAGATCCATACAAAAATAAGAATTTATATCGCGAAATATAAATTCTTTTTATTTTAAAGTTTTCTTTAAAGTTTTTATAGCATTTTTTTCTAATCTTGATACTTGAGCCTGACTTATTCCAAGTTCTTGAGCTATTTCCATTTGGGTTTCTCCATAAATATATCTTTTATCTAAAATATTTCTTTCTCTTGAAGTTAAATCACTAATTGCTTTTTTTAAGGCTAAACGGGTTTCAATATCACTTTTTTCAGATTTATCTTCAAGTTGTTCATATAGATAAATAGTATCTCCCCCATCATTATAAATTGGTTCATTGATACTAATCGGGTCAGTTAAAGCTTCAAGACTTGTTAGAACATCAATTTCTGTTTCTCCTAAAGCTTTAGCAATCATTTCATAACTAGGAACATATCCTAAAGTATTAGTTAATTCATCTCTTTTAGCTATAGCTTTATAGGCTAAGTCTTTTACACTTCTACTAACTCGAAGTAAACTATTATCTCTTAAATATCTTCTTATTTCTCCACTTATCATAGGAATTGCATAAGTTGATAACTTAAGTCCTAAATCAACATTAAAGTTATCAATAGCTTTTGTTAAACCAATCACTCCTACTTGAAATAAATCATCAAGATTATCGCATTTTAAAACATATTTTTTTAGAATTGATAAAACTAATTTTAAATTACCATTAATTAATCTTTCTTTAGCACTTAATTCTCCTTTAGCCATTTCACGAAATAGTTTTTCCGTCTCATCGCTTGTTAAAACCTCGATTTCATTTGTATTAACACCTGTTATTTCAACTTTATGTCTTGCCAAAATAAAATCTCCTTTCATATCTATATTGATAAAAAGAAGATTTTTTATTCAATTAAGCTTTAAATATATATTTCTTTTGAATTTTATAACCAATAAAATATATACATGTATCAACAATTACTTTAAAAACTGTTTCTAAAACGAAAGGGAAAAGATTATGAAGAATTAAAACTAATAAAGCTGAAATAGCCATATTACAAACATTTAATAAATAAAATTTACCAATTATTTTCTCACTTTTCTCTTTGCTATCAAAAACTAAATATTTTGTCAAATTGAAATTAAGAAAAGCTGAAACTATTCTAGCAATAGCTGTTCCTATAACAATTGCTAAATTCGCATCTATTGTATTAAAAAACTTTATAAATAACGTAAAAATAATTAAATCAACCATTGCAGCACATAAACTAGTTAAACCATATTTAATATATTCTGTTAACATTGCTTTATAAATAATTATAGAATCTATTATACGGTTAAATTTTGACTCGCTTTTCTTATAGTAAATTGTGTTTATTGGTACAAATAATATATTTATTTTATTCTTAACAAATTTAATTAGCATATTCATTTCATATTCGAATCTCTTACCACTAGACTCTAAACATAAATTTAAATGCCTATTAGGGATACCTCTTAAACCTGTTTGAGTATCTTTAATTTTAATGCCATATAAAAAATTAAAAACAATAGAAGTCAATTTATTTCCAAACTTACTAGCAAAAGGAACTTTTTTAGAGTTAAAATCACGAACTCCCAAAATCAAACTATCTTGATTTCCTAAAAGTCTCAAAGCAACATTGATAATATCAGTTGGTGCATGTTGATAATCAGCATCAACTGTTATAATACCTTTATATTTATTTTTATAATTTTCTAAATAATAATTGATACCATACTTTAAAGCAACACCTTTACCTTTATTTGAAGAATATCCAATAACTTCTATATTATCAATTTTTTGTAATTCTTCAAAAATTTTATTATGTCTAGAATCACTTCCATCATTTATAATTAAAATTTTTCCTATTTCATATTCCTTTAAATCATCAACTAGTTTTTTTAATTTATTACTAGGATTATATGCAGGAATTAATATTGCTACGTCTTTCACAAATCCTCCATTTATTATGCAATTATAATTATACTAAAAAAAATAGTATTTGAAAAGAGAAAAAGCAAAGAAAATCTCTTATGAAATCTTTGCTTTTATGGATTGTTTTTTGAAGAAGTACTAGAATCAGTACCAGTATTAGTATTTCCTGAAGTTTCAGCCTCAGTACCTGGAGGAGTTGTTTCAGAACCAGTTGTACTTCCACTTCCTGTTCCTGAACTATCTCCACCATCTGGATTTCCAGGGTTAGGATCAGTTGGATCAGGACTTGTTTCTCCTGGAGTTGGTTCAGTAGGATTATCTGGATCAGTTGTTGGATTATTAGGATCGATTGGATTCCCTTCTTCATCTAAATTAGGATCATCTTCTAAATCTGGATTTTCTTCTTCTAAATTCTCATCTGGTTCTTCCTCTTCTGGTTCTTCTTTAGGTGGCACATAAACATGAGGAGTATTAACCCAACCACTTGTATTTTCTTGATAACTACTGTCAAGTATCTTACCATCAAACACATCTTTAATAGCTTCCATAGCAGCATCTATCGTTTTTTGATCTGGCTCCATAACATATTTTTTTATAGTTGGAAATACACTCGAATAGTTTTCACTATCAAAACCATCTAAACTAATTGAAGTAAAATTCCATTTAGGCATTTTATCAATCTGCAATTTAATAATTTGTAACATTTTTTCTGATGATAAATTCGTAATAAATTTACCATTAACAGATTCTAATAATGATGAATATTTTGTTAAAATAGCTGGAGAAGTTGCTTTTTTAACAACTGCTTGGATTAAGGCTTGTTGATTTTCTCCTCTTGCTCTATCTCCACCTTTTAATACTTTCCTTGTTCTAACAAACTCTAAAGCCTGTTTACCATTAATTCGATTATATCCCTTTTCAAAGTAATAATCATAATCAACCGTTCTAAAAGTATATTTGGAATAAACATCTACTCCACCTAAAGCATTAACAATATCAACTACAGACATAAAATTAACTTTGAAGTAATAATTTATATCAATTTGCAATAAATCTTCAATAGTTTTAACTGTCATCTCTGTTCCATATAAACCAGAATGCGTTAATTTATCACGATTTTCTTGACCATGAAGTTTAACATAATAATCTCTTGGAATATGAATCATTAGTATTTGATAAGTTTTAGGATTAACAACTACAACAATATTAACATCACTTCTCGTAATTGAAGTAATATCTCCAGCATTATCCATACCAGATATTAAAACAATAAAAGGATCTTTAGTAACATCAATATCTTTAGTAAAATCTTCTATATCTTCTTTTAAAGAAAACTCATAAATAATTGTATATTTATCTTCAATTGTATCGTCTTCTTCTGAAATTAATTTATAATCATCTTCCATTAATAAAGCATCTTATTCTTTAAGTTCAAAGGCTTCAAGCATAATCGTTAAATCAATATAATCTTTAGTATCAATTTTTATTTTACTATTTATGTGTTCAATTGCTTTATCATAATTCATATTTAAAACTTCTACATATCCTAAGTTTTTATTATTAAGATCATCAATTTTTTTATAATCAGATTTTTTATCTACTAAAACATAGTAATTTCTAGTTATATAATTATGTGTTATAAAAGTTCTATCTAAAAAATTAAATGTTGTACATAAATAATAGAAAATAAAACCTAAAAATATTTCAAATATAATCATTAAACTAGCAAATATTATTTTTAAAATTCTATTTTTTTGTTTCTTTATTAAAATAAACAGAGATACACTCGGAACAATTATAATTATAGCAAAATATACTACTAAATATTTATATGGTAAAACATTATATTTTAATATTATATATGTATTCAAAAATAAAAGAATTGCTAAAACTAGTATAATAATTAATAAAAATACATTGTATTTTTTTAACTTTCTAGTATGTTTCTTTCTAGTACGCATTTTTTCACCCACTAACTACTTATTCTTTTATATTATTATATAACAATAATAAAATTATTGCAAATCGATGTTAAAGAAATAAATTTCTTTAATTTATAAGGTTTTAACAACAAGTTTCAATTATTCATCAATTAATTTTTTCATTAATTTTAACATATTTTTTTTATTGCTACAATACTTTTTAGGTTTAAAGTCCGATATTTTATTTAAAGCATCTTCAAGACTTGAAACGGATTCTATACCTATAATATACCCTTCATCATTAAAATTATTAATAATTTGAACTTGATGATCATTTACATGTTCTTTATATTTTTTATAACGAGGAACAGCAATTACTTTTTTTTCAAATTTTAAACCTGTTAAGATAGAACCTACTCCACCATGTGTAATAATAAAATTCGCATTCCGAACTAAATCTTCAAATTCATCTTTACTAATTAAATCCAATATTTCTAAATTCTTGCTTTGATAGTCTTTAGAATATCCCGCTTGAACAATTACTTTTTCTTTAATTACTTTTTTATCAATTAATCTATCAAGTTCTTCTAAAAGTCTTGTGAACTTTTTATCTTGTGTTCCAAGTGTTACTAATATCATACTTCCTCCTTTAAAAGATAAATCCCATATAGATTGCTTTCGGATAAAGTTCTAACATGCTTTCCCATTGAACTAAAAAATAATCAGCAATAGGATAAATTAATTTTCCTGCTAATGTTTTAGAAGTTCTATTAGCAAGTGTTTCTATATAAATAATTTTTTTTCTAAAAAGTTTTCCAATATAGCACATAAAAAAGGCTGTATGTGTTCCTGTTGTTACTATAACATCAGGTCTTACTTTTAAAAACAAATAAAAAGATTTAAAAAAATTAAAAATAAATTTAAAAATATATGTGAATATATGAGATTTTGTTCCATAAACTAAATAATAAACATTTTTATACTTATCTTTTAAATATAAATTAGATTTAGTTTTTTCGGTTACAATAGTTGTATCATAATATTTAAATAAATCTTCAAGTTGTAAAAGTTCTGATAAATGTCCACCAGTTGACGATATAAACATTACTTTTTTCTTTTTCATATTATAAGTTTCTCCTTCTTTTATTTTTCTTTAACATAACTAAGAAGTGTTCCTGTTAAAAATCCTAAGAAAAGTGTTACAATCCACTCATCAAAGACATTTCCCGTTAATGGACCTATTAAATAAACTAACAATATACAAAATACTAAAGTCATGTTCATATAATTAAATTGTTTTTTCTTTTTAAACATTAAATATAAAGCATAAAAAGTAATTCCTAAATATGGCATAATAAGTAAAATTATTCCAATTATTCCAATCGTATACATATGAACTAAAATATCATTTTCCATATATATATGAGCATTTCTTGGTCTTGTAAAGGAAAAGCCAAATAAGTAATCTAATTTATTATTATTTAGTTCAGACACTCTATGCATTAAAAGAGTCTTTAATTCTCGATGATCAGCCCTATCTTTATATCTAATATCAAAAGCCGAAAACCAAAAATCAGGGTCTAATTCATAATTATAATATTCAATTATATATTTCTCGTCCATTCCATATATTTCATAATAATCTCTTATAAATTCTGTCTTGATTTTTTTTATCTCTTCTTCTTTATTAGATTTTTCTAATTCCTTTATTTTTTCTTTTGTTTCAATTAATTTTAAATCTGCACCTGTTTCTTTAATTCTTTTCAAGATAATTGCTTCCATTTCATCAGCATAGGTTCTATTAGCAACTGGTAAATAAGGATAAATACTAATTGTTAACATCATAAAAATAAGTGGAAACAAAACATTTTTTTCAAATCTAATTTTTTCTTTATTTTTAAGTTTAAAAAAGTAATAAAGAACAATTGAAGCAACTAAAACTGCAATCATTCCTAAAGATGCAATACGAGTTCCTATCATTAGCATTGAAAACATTGTTAAAAATAAAACTATGATGTTTGATACTTTAAATTTATCTTTTAAGACAATATACATAAGATACGGAAATAGCATTGTCATTAAAGCACTAATCTGATTTCCCATATGAAATATTCCCTTACTAGCAATATATTCATACCCTACACTATCATAAATTCCTGGCTTAAACCAATCAAAAAACGTTGCTTTAATTATTTTATTTCCATCTGCATAAGAAGTTAAAGATATTCCTAAAAAATTAGTTACAATAATTACAATAGAAAAAATAAAATATATTGCTAAAACAATTTTTCTAATTTCTTTATAAGTAATTTTTTTTTCATAACTAACAAAAACAAGTAACAAAGGACAAAGCATTCTAATAATATAAAAAATTTCTTTCACAAATGAAAAACTTTGATAATTAGGAATTGTATCTAAAAAATTAAGAGAATTATAAATATGTAAAACTGTATATAAAAAATAAATTATTCCTAACAAGGCCACATATTTAAATTTAATTTTTTTTCTTAATATTAAATATGATGTTATAACTAAATAAATTATAAAAATCATTCTGATAATCGTAGATGGAGAAAACTTAAATATACTTATGATTTTATCAGTATAAAGATAATATATATCAAATATTGGTTGAAGAATCATAAAAATGATTAAAATAATTCGACTTTTTTCTATAACTTTTTCTAAATTCATACTATCACGCATCCAATAATTTTTCTATTTTTTTAATAATTGCATTAATATCATACTTGTAATTTTTTAAATTTTTTTGATATTTTTCTAACTGTTTCTTATTATTAATAACACTTAGAATACCATTATACAACCCTTCTTCACTATTTTCAACAACAATGCCATATTTATCTTTAAGAGTTTCTTCTATACTTAATACTTTCGTTGCTAAAATAGGAATTTTTAAAGTTAAAGTTTCTAAGACAACAATACTATATGCCTCATATCTTGATGGTAATATAAATAAATCAGCAGCAGCTATATAAGGATATGGATTGACTTTTTTTCCTAAAAGTTTTACTTTATCCTCTAAATTATATAATGAAACTAAACTTTTAATTTTATCATAATCAACTCCATCTCCAATTAAGTAAAAACAAACATCGTTTAATTTTTTTTCCAAATCTATTTTATGCAATACTTCAACTAATCTATCATATCCTTTTTGATAATGCATTCTACCAACTGATACAATATTAAGTTTAGAATTAGAGTATTTAACTTTTTCTAAAGTACTACCTTTAATTATTTTTTCAGAATCAATTAAATTATAAACAACATCTAAAGATTTAGCTTTATAATATTTAGAAAATTCATTAATAACATCATTGCTAACTCCTATTATTTTATCAAATTTAAAATATATTTCTTGAAATAATTTTTTATATTTTTTAACAGGGTCAGAGATTCCATAATCTGTATGCAACCAATGATATTTTACTAAACTATCTCCATATCCTGTAAAAGCAGCTGTAAAACCATCTTTAAAAGCAATTTCAACATCATACTTTTTAGTTAAACACTTTTTTCTTTCTTTTATAATTCTTTTGCCAATTAATTTTGTTTTTAAAAGAAAAACTAATCTTATTTTTTTTAATATTAAATTTATATTTTTACTTTTAATTACATCTTTAATTGTATAATCAACAGCTCTAAAAAAAGGAGTTCCATATATAATATTAATACGTTTATCTAATTCATTTAAATAATCTCCATTATTATCAAGTATCATAATATCTATTTCGTATTTATCTAAATTAATAAAGTTCAAAATATCTTGAAGAACAACTGATACTCCACCCATTTTTCTTTCATCAATAACAAATAATACTTTTTTCACTTATAACCTCCTATTATAGTTAAAATTTTTATATAAAATTTATTAAAAGTTAATAAATAAATTCCTTTTAATGATTTATAAAAATACTTATTTTTTCTATAATTAGGAAAATTCTTTTTAACATTATAAGTTGCTTCATTATATGCCTTATTAATCATTTCTAAATCATTATAATTAAGTGCACTTTTCATAAATGTTGCATATAAATAACGAACATAAGCATACTCTAATTCTAAAGAATATTTATCATATAAATTGTTTTTTTTATAAAAATCTAAAACACCATTAAAATTTGTAATATAATTAAATAATCTTTCATCAAAAGTTCTAGTTATAGCTCCTTCTCTTTGTAAATAATTATATAAAGGCTCTTTAACTACACCAATACTTTTTATATAAGGAAAAAGTCGATATAAAAATTCAACATCTTCAAACCATACTCCTTCTTTAAATAAAATTTTACTTTCTTTTAATAATTGATGATTAAAAATCTTATTCCAAGCAGCAGGATATATATTAATCATTGCTTTTTTTAATTCTTCTTCTTTTTCGATATCTTTTAAAATGTTAGATGATGCTAAAACCTTTTTATCAGGATAAATATAAGTTAAATCAGAAACAACAACAGAAAAATTTTTTTCTAAAGCCTTTTTATACATCTTTTCATACATATCTAATTCAACATAATCATCACTATCAACAAATGCTATATATTCTCCTCTTGCTTTTTTTAAACCAGTATTTCTAGCACTTGACAATCCGCCATTTTCTTTTTTATAGGCTTTAATATTTTTATACTTCTTTTTGTATTCATCAATTATCTCTTGACTATTATCTAAAGAACCATCATTAACAATAATTATTTCAATTTCTTTTAAAGTCTGATTAACTAAACTATCTAAGCATTTTCTTAAATATGGATAAACATTATAAACTGGTACAATAATACTAACTTTAATCATTCTTACCTCTTTTTTTATTTAATATAAAATTCAATATTTTAATTTGATTATAATAGAAAAGATTACAAACTATTTTATATTTTATATTTTCTTCTTTATAATATTCATTTTTACGAAACTTAGGAAATTCTTTTTTCATAACTTCATGAACACGTTTTATATTTTTCCATCCTTCTTTAAATTTTAAAAATCTTAAATTAGCAGCATGAAGCAAATACTCTATATAGATATATTCTAATTCTTCTTTACCTTCATCAAAAACACCATATTCTACAAATTTTTCTTTTAAATAGGAAAGAACATAAAAAATATCTTCAAAACGCTTATCATATTCATTTTTATTTAAAATAGAACCTTCTCTTTGACGATAATAGTAAAGTGGCTCTTTTAAATAGGCTTGACTATTTGTAAGTAAAGAAAGAAGAGGCATAATAGCATTATCTTCATGAATATATCCTTCTAAAAATTCAATTTTATTTTTTACATAAAAATCTTTTTTAATTAATTTTCCCCAAGCAGATGGCATAGAGGTTGCCATACTTTTTATTTTATCAGAATGAAAATGACTAATCATAGGAATTTCTTCGTAATTATTAGCATCATACCATTTAAAATAATCTGCAAATACTATATCATAATTATTTTCTAAAGCCTTGTTATACATTTTTTCTAAGGCTCTAGTTTCCAAAAAATCATCACTGTCGACGAAAAAAAGATATTCTCCTTTTGCATATTTAATGGCTACATTTCTAGCATTAGCAAGACCCCCATTTTTTTTATAAACTATTTTTATTCTGTTATCATCATAATGTTCTTCAATTAATTTGATTGAATCATCTTTCGTTCCATCGTTTACAACAATAATTTCAAAATCTTTAAATGTTTGATTTACTATACTATCAATACATTCTATTATATAATCTCTCACATTATAAACTGGTACAATTACGCTTATTTTCATTTATCCTCCTATTATTTTATCAAGTTTTTTTAAGACATCTTTATCATATTTAACTGGATTAAATTTCTTAGTAATTTTATAACCATTATCCAAAAATTTTTTAACTCCTAAATAATACGCTTCCTCATCAAATTCTGTTACAATACCAAAACCATCTATTTCTAATAAAGCATCCGACACATTTGTTGTAATTATAGGTTTTTTTAGAATCTTAGCTTCTAAATAGACAACAGGATTTCCCTCTCTAAACGATGATAACAATACTGCATCTGCTAATTTATAAAATGGAAAAACATTACTTTGTTTACCAAAAAATTTAACATGACTAGAAATATTTAATTCCTTTACTAAATCTAAATACATTTGATGATCAGGTCCATCTCCAACTAGCCACAATTCAAAATCATAACCCTCTTTTAATAATCTATCAATAACTCTAATCATCATTGTAAGTCTTTTAGCACCTTCTTCGTGCCGTCCTACATTAAGTAATGTTAATTTTTGTTTTTTTACATTAATTTCTTTTTTTAATAAATCATTAATCATTTCATAGTCAATTAAATTATTCATGACAAAAAGTTCTTGTTTACTATTCTTATAGGCTTTTAAATAATCTTCTTTTATTTTATTAGCAACAAATATAACTTTTTTATATTTCTTAGCATTTATATATTTAATAAAATCAATCATTTCTTCTTTTTCTTTAGCATATTCATTATGAATCCAAATTGCATTGTTTTTAGAAAAACGTTTGGCTAAAACATTACAACTTTTAACAACAGTTGAAAAACAAGCAGCAAAATAAAACCTATGGTAATATTTAATTGTAAAATAAAGTAAACGAAAAGCATTATGCATTTTTCTTATGAAAATATTTTTAGAAATAGACATATTAAAATTTAAAATCGTTACATATTCAGGAACTTCATCTAAATAAATTCCTATTTTTCTATTTAACATTAAATAAATATCATATTTTTCTTTGTCCAATTTCTTTATAAAATTTAAAATTGCTCTTTCTGTTCCACCTATATCTAAAGTACTAGCTAAAAAAATAATTTTTTTCTTTTCCATTTCAGCATCTCCTTAATTTTGAATTTATAAAATATTTAAAACGATTTTTTAAATTATTAAATTCTAAAGTTCTAAAGGTAAATAAAATAAATATAAATGATGTCATCAAGACTAAAACTATACCTTTTAGTATAAACATAAATATATTAGTAACAATAATTTCTTTTGTTGTATAATAACAAGCAACAAAAGCAATAGCAACGATAGCTAAATATTTAAAATATTTAAGAAAATATTCAGATATTTTTTTTTCTTTAAATACATGTTTATAAACTATATAAGGATCAATCCAAGTTGTTGTTGAAAGACGAGCAACAATAGTACCTATAAAAATACCTGCTAAGCCTATCCATTTGGCTAAAACAATAGAAACAACAATGTTAACAACTGAAGAGACAATAGGAGCATATCTAAAATATCTAAAATTACCAGATGCATTTCTAAATGAAAAACCAGCAAATTGAATACCATTTATATATAAATGAAAAACAATTGTAAAAACTACAAAATTTGGAAGTAAATAATTATTTCCTAACCACAATTTTACAAAATCATTAAAAAGCATAAATGTTGATATACAAACAATACAATATATAAGTTCTGTAAAATAAAATAATTCGTTAAAAACTAACTTTGTTTTTAAATTCTCTCCCTTAGCAATTAAATTACCTATACTAGATGTAAAAGAATTAAATAATTGATTTAATAATTGAATTATAGCATTAAGTAATAATTGATAATTAGAATAAAGTCCTAAAGTAACTAACCCCAACATTTTAGAAATTATAATACTATCAGTTCCATTTAAAATAACTGAACCAAACTTATATATAAATAAAGCTTTAACGTTAGTAAATATACCTTTTTTTTCTTTTAAAGTAATTGTTTCCTTACCTAATTTTTTAACAAATGGATACATTTTTTCAGCCTTTTTAGCCAAATAGAAATTTGTTAAAAAAGTAGTTGCTACTTGAATTCCTAAATAAAGTAAATAGTTTTTAGTAAAATATAAAATAACTAATTGTACAATAACTTGAATTACTTTAAAAATATGTGTATACACTATTATAATATAATTTTTTTGATCAGCTGAAATAATTGAAGTTTTATAAGAAAAGAAATAAGAAATTGCTGTATCAGCTAAAAAAAACAAATAGATTACATAAATACTTTCTTTTAAATTTGGAGCATCGGTTATAATCATATTTAAAAATGGAATTAATAATATTCCCACTATTAAAATAATTAAGCCAATAGTTGTATACGTTTTTTTATAAAAATTAACTAATTTTTTTAATTTGTCTTGGTTATTATCAGCAATTGGTTTATACATACTAAAAACAATAGCATTGCCAATTCCAAGTTCTGCAAATGATAAAATTGTTAAAATATTTGTAAAAAGACTATTTAGTCCTAAATATTCAGAACTTAAAATATGAATAAAAACCGTTCTTGAAACAAAACCTAAAACAAGTGTTAAAGTATGGAAAAGAATTCCTACCCAAGCATTACGAAGAACATTTTCACTACGAGCTTTATCATTCATTTTTATTCTCCCTTATTAAAATCAACTTTTATTATACTATGATTAACTCTTTTAGAAACTGGAGGTAATTTCATATAATCTCCATAGATATTTTTTAAAAACTCTTCTGGTTTATTAATAATGTTAAATTTTTCTTTTTCAAATTCTCCTCTTGAAACTGGTAAAAAAATATTTTCATTCATATATTCAGTTCTAACAGGATAAACAGTAAAATAACAAACCCTATGACTAGTATCTTTTTTATAATCTTTCATTAAAAGTTTTTTTTCTATTTTATATAACAATTTAACTGGTAAAATTCTAAATAATGTTACAAAAGCTTTATGCTGACAATTTTTTAATTTACCTGTTTTTCTTTTAACATGAATAGTAGATGTAATTATTCTTATAATATTAGCTCGAATAATTATTTTTTTATATCCCCCATCTTTAGCTTTATCAAAAGGAAAAACATCAATAAATATTTCACTATTAATATTTAAATCTTTATTATTTTCTTCAAGCATTAAAGTGTTACTTTTTCTGATTTTAGCAAAACTTAACCAATAATTAGGATCATTTTCCATACATTGCACATACATAGGACTTTTATTGGTTTGAGGAAATATTTTAATAAATTTCTCATAATCTTCTCTAAACATTCCAATATCTAAATCATCGTCCCATGGAATAAAACCTTTATGTCTTATACTTCCTAATAAACTACCATATATTAAAAAATAAGTTATATCATTTTTTTTACAAAATTCATCAATCTCTTTTAGCATATCTACTTCCACTTGGTGTAGTTTTTTTAAATTAGCATCACTAATATACTTCATATTGCACCTCTTTTTAATTATATCAAATATAATAAAAAAAAACTACCTAGGTAGTTAAAAAGTTTATTATTTTTATTATTAATTTAAATTAACTAACAACAACTCGTCCATTATAATTTAAATTTCCAGTATAAGTATCACTTATCCAAACTTTTAAGTTAATATCTTTAGTTTCTAAGTTTTTTAGATTATCTATATAAATTACTCCGTCCATATTTAAAGAATGAATAGTTGAATTATTAATTTGATATTTAATATAGTTATTGCTAACATTTTCTTCTAACATATCTGAAACAAGAATAATTTTTATATCCATATTTGGACTACCAGTATTTGATAACTTGAAATTATATCCATCTAATTTATCAATATCTTCATCTTTAACTTTTTCTAAAGAATTAAAAACAATTGGTTCAGATACAACTAAATTCTCTTTATGATACTCTTCGTAAATGTCTTTATTACGAAAATTAAACCAACAATAAGTAGAACCAACTAAGAACAAGGTTGTCCAAACAATCGATAGAATATGACGAATCATAATTCTTCTTAACATATTAACCCCCCTTAATAGTGCTACTATTATACCATAAAATCTTTATTTTTGCAAGTCTATCGTAATTTTACCGCGTTCTTTCATATCTAAACTGCGATATTTAACCCCACAAATATCAAATAATGATTTACTAGCAATAACTGAATCTGTATCTTTATATTTATCAGATAAATAGATGACTTCCTTTATTCCTGATTGAATAATTAATTTAGCACATTCATTACATGGAAATAAATCTGTATAAATTTTAGCATTTTCTAAATCCTTTCTGCTACCACGATAATTTAAAATAGCATTAAGTTCAGCATGACATACATAAACATATTTTGTTTCAAGAGGTTTACCTTCCCTATCCCAAGGAAAAAATTTATCAGAAAAACCATTAGGTGCTCCATTATAACCAATTGAAAGAATACGATTTGTTGAATCAACAATACAAGCTCCTACTTGGGTTGATGGGTCTTTACTTCGATAAGAAGATAAAATAGCAACAGCCATAAAATATTCGTCCCAATTTAAATGTTCTTTTCTACTTTTATCAATTATTTTCATCATTTACTCCTTCTAAATTTGTATCTATTCTCTTAATAATTTTTACTTTTTGAATTGTATTAACATCATATTCACGATCAATTATTACTCTTAAATAATTATCACTATAACCAATTGATTTATTATCTTCACACTTTTCAACTAATACATCTAAAGTTTTACCAATAAACTTATCCATATATTCTTTTTCAAGTTCCGAACTTAAAGCAATTAATCTTTTTACTCTTTCTTTTTTAACTACTTCACTTACTTGATTAGGCATTGTCTCAGCCTTAGTTCCCTTTCTAACTGAATAAGGAAAAACATGAACTTTAGCAAAACCAATTTCTTTAACAAAATCTAAAGTCTCTTGAAATAACTTTTCTGTTTCTCCTGGAAAGCCAACAATTACATCAGTTGTAATACTAATATCTCTTCTAATACTTCTAATTTTTTCAATTTTCTCTTTAAAATATTTTTTTAAATACTTCCGATTCATAGCCTTTAAAATCGTATCACTTCCAGCTTGAAGTGGAATATGCATATGAGAAACAATAATAGGATATTTCTTTAAAACATCTAAAAAAGCATCATTTAATTCTGTTATTTCAATTGATGAGATTCTTAATCTTTTTAAACCTTTTATTCTTGCTATTTCTTCTAATAACTCTGGAAAAGTAGTTTCAATATCACTTCCATAATGTCCCGTATGAATACCTGTTAAAACAATTTCTTGATATCCGTTATTAACTAAAGTACTAATCTCTTTTAATACTGTTTCTTTTTTCTTACTTCTTTGTCTACCTCTAGTATAAGGAATTATACAATAAGAACAAAAATTCTCACACCCATCTTGAATTTTAACAAAAGCTCTAGTATGAGAAGACATTTTATCAATAAACATATCTTCAAATTCTGAATCAAAATCATCAAATAAAATTTTTTTCTTGTTTTTTTCTTTTATGTATTCTTCAACTAAATCAACAACTTTTGATTTATCTTTATTTCCTAAAATAAGGGAAACATCTTTATTCTCATAATCTTTATGTGCTTCAATCATACAGCCCATGACAACAACTATAGCATTTGGATTCTCTCTTACTACTTTGTTGATTATTTTTCTACTTTTACTATCACTAGTATTGGTAACACTACAAGTATTTATTACATAGATATCTGCATCATTTGAAACTATTTCATATCCTTTTTTCTTAAAAAGCTCCAAAACATATTCTGTTTCATAAGCATTTACTTTACACCCTAAATTTATACCTCTAACTTTCATACTCCACCCTTTTCTCCTAATCGATTGATTTTTATTATAAAACAAAAAGAAAAATCAATCAAGATTTTTCTTTAATTCATTTAAGATATGTAAGAACTTATTTGTCTTTCTTATCTCTTTATCAAGCTTTTCTAAGTTGGCTGTATTTTCTAGTTGAATTTCTGTTAAACTTTCATTTTCATTATAAGGTAACATATAATCTTCATTAGAATTTATTTCAACACTAGCATCTTCTAAATTATTGCCATCAAATTTCTGATATACTTCAGTAATTGAAATAGGTTCATCTCCAACATCTTCAAGATTAATAGCTTTCATTTCCTGAGTAACACTTAATAACTCTTGATAACTAATAATAGCATTTTCTTCTTCTTCAGCTTCAAAATTCGTAATAGTATCTTCTAAAGTCTGAGGACTTGCTAATTCATTTTCAATTTTTAAAAGTTCTATTTGAGCTTTTTCTTTATTATTTAATTCTGATGTCAGAGGCTCAATATTTTCTTTAAAAGGCGTTATTTCAATAGATGGTACTTCAAAATCATCAATATCTTCAATTACTATATTATCATTATTTGCTTCAATCTTTACTAAAGATGGTTCTACAACAACTTCTTTCTTTTCTTCCAAAACTTCCTCTTTAGTTTCTTCTACTTCAACATGTTCTATCTCTTTATCTTCAATTTTTACTTCTAAGACTGGTCCTTCCTTTTCAGAAACGTTCTCTGTCTCTATAACTTCTACTTTCTTCTTATCACGCTTTCTGCAAATAAGTTCAATAATAGATAAAATTAAGACAACAAACATCAAAAAACCAATCACACTTACCATAATTATAAGTTCAAATTTTGTGAATAATTCCATAATTTTCACCTCTCATATTCATAATTTATCATACTAAGTGCTACAAGCGAAGCCGTTTCAGTTCTTAAAACTAACTTCCCTAACGATGTCGCAACAAAGCCCTTTTGGATTAAATAATTTTCTTCTTCTTTTAGAAAGCCTCCTTCAGGACCTATTACTATAATAATAGTATCACACTTATTAGCATTTTGCAAAAGATTTTTTAAGCTAAGTGTCAACTCATTAACAGTACAAATTATCTTTAAATCATAATCAAGTTCTCCTAATTCCTCTAAAGACATGATATTAAAGACTTTAGGAATAACATTCCTTTTAGATTGACGACATGCTTCCTTGACAATTCTTTGCCATCTTTCAATTTTTTTATCCTCTTTACTCTCTAATCTAATAATACTATTTTTAGTTTTTAAAGGAATAAAAGAATATGCTCCTAACTCTACTCCCTTTTGCAAAATTAAATCCATCTTGGACTCTTTAACCAAACTTTGTGCAATAGTTACCTTAATACCCATTTCATTATATGTATCAAGTTCTTTTATTATTATTGCTTTAACAGGTCTTAATTCTAAAATTCTCGTGATAAATAATTTAGAGTTATATATAACTTCTATTTCATCACCTATTTCCATACGCATAACTTTAACAATATGATATGTATCATCATCACTTAAAGTAAAAGTTTTATCTTCTAAAGAATTACAAAAATATCGTTGCATTTTAATCAAGCCCTAAAAAAAAGTCAAATAATGTTCGAAAATCATAAACAATTTTAGTATTCGTATTAAAATTATCACCATTATAAATAACATAAGCTCTAATTATTCTTCCTTCACTACATTCAGATTTATTAATATCTTCATTAATTACGTCTTCTATTTTAGAAGGTAAAATAGAATCAATTATTAATCTATTAAATGGTATTTTATTTTCTTCTAATGAGTTTTTAGTATCTTTATATGAAGAACCTAAATTATTATTACTTTTAGATATAACAATAACAATTTCACAACCAATAGATCTTAATTTGTTTAAAACATCAAGAACATCTATATCAACTTCTGTTTTCATTTTAAATAAAGGCAAAACTTTAGATCTAAAACCTTCTGCTTCTTCTTTAGTCCAATCAAACATCTTTGATATAGAATAAGTATCACTTTTAACAATTCCCGTTCCTCTTAAACTATTATCATATTGAAAAGCCAAGTCCATAACATCTCTTCTAATATTTGTTATAATATCTTCTAAACTATCCATACAATCACCTAACTTCATTATAAATTTTTTTACCTATTATTGCAAGTAAGATATAAAAAAATCTAATATTTTTTCATACTAGATTTTAATAATTTACAATTGGTACAGAAATTTTATTTTGATTGTCTCTCCTAAATCGGAGAGACAATATTTTGTTGAGATATCTTACTTCTTGCTTTATTATTCCCTTTACTTTATTCTTTATCGGGTCCCTCGAAGACGTTCCCTTCGTAGGGATATCTTACGCCTCCAAGATGTATGGGTCTGTGTCAGTCCCTGTCCCGGATTTAATCTTCACATGTGACCCCAGATTAAGGACTGGGAAGGCCCCCCCACCGCCAATCCAGCCGACGTATCTGGCCTCCACATAATTCCCGAAGTTCCAACCCATCACATTGCTGCTGCCGTCAGAAGAAGGGGCGAGCATCCACAAATATTTACTCTTTACCTCCGGCATTGTTCTATACATCCAACTTGTATATCTTAAATGTTCGTAATCTCCAGAACCTAACGATGTATTCCAATATTGTTTATCTGCTGAGAATCCATAGTCACTTGGATACATTAATGAAATACTTCCTTTCCAAGTGGCATCATTTCCATTCCATACATTACATCCTGATACAGGGAAATTTGATGAACTACTTGTTGTTCCTTTGTTATCTATACAATTTAATACATCTCTTTCGTGTTGGTATCCACTTACTGCTGTATCTGTAGCAATTATAAAACTTCCTAAATAATGTATTCTTTCTTCTAATAAACTTTTTGTTGATTCACTTAAAAGTCTCATATAATATCCATTTAAATAATGTTGAAGCCCTGCTGTTGCCCAATCATTATTTGATGTTCCACTGACTTTATTGTTCCAATATACATTTTCTCCAAAAGATATTTTATAGTCTATTCCATTAACTACTATTTCGCTAGTAAGAACATCGGCAGGTAATGCTTCATTTCGAACTAATCTTATATACTTTTCTTTTGTTTCTTCGTCCGTAAATACTCCTATTATTCTCCATAATTCTTTTTGATTATTATTTGTTAATTGAACATAATTTCTGACATATTCTCCTGTATATCTATATTCTTTGCAATTTGAATCACATACTGTTCCTTTCTCTGGATTTATTCCATATATTCCTTCATATGCACTTGATACTTTTTGAATTAAATCATAAGTTGCTAAATATGTAACTCTAACAGAAAAAGTTGCAGAAATTTTATTATAAGAACTATCATCTGGTATAAAGTTTATATTAATATTTGTATTTCCAAGAGAATGGCCTGTAACTGTAACCATCGTTTGATTTCCTTTACTTGGACTAACTATTGCTGTTGCTATTTCAGAACTATCAGATGTTACAGAAAATGTTCCTGATGTATTGGTATCTACATTAAATGCAGTTTGCTGATTTGGTGATACTTCACCACTTGTCCTACTTAAATATATTTTTGTTTCTTTATCGCCAGTATCTTCATATACTAATTCATATGGTGTATCCAAACTTCCATTTCCTTTGGTAATCAAAACCATTGATTTTAAAGAAAGGGTTGCTCTTGCTCTATTACCATTGTAATTAGCATGATTATTATATAAATATCCTGTTTTACTCCATCTTGAAACATCATTAGTTAAAGTATATGTAACTGGTGATAAAAGCCATTCATGATTACTATGATTTGCAGCTTGCAACCAACTTGAATTAGCAACTGTTCCTTCAAATGTTCCATATCCTAATATTGTATTCCAATATTGGCTATCAACACTATAACCTATATCACTTGGATATAATAATCCAACTTTACCTGTCCACGTTGCTGCCTTATCTGCCCATACTCGACACGTTTCATTTCCTACTACAGCACTTTGAGTACTATTACTACTTGGTCCTTTATTATCTTGGCATCCACTTACTGCTCTTTCATTTTTATAGGCTTCGCTTGGGTTATCCTTAATGTAAGATGTGTCATCATAAGTTACTGAACCTAAATAATATTTCGTATCAGCTATCATTGATTGATATTCTTCATCTATAGTTTCTAAAAAGCCTTCTCCCACTGCTCCTTCAGAGTTTAACCAGGCTTTTAATCCTGCTGTTGCCCAATCATTTGTATAGGTTGAACTATAATTATTCCAGTATACTACACTTCCATTAGTAGATAAAGTATATGATGTACCATTTGCTGTAAAAGTAGTTGGTACTCCTGTTAAAGTTTCATTTTGCACTATTTTAACTGTTGTCTTTCCCCCATCTTTAAATACTCCTACTATTCTCCATAATTGATTATTAAACTTAACATAATTGTTAACATTCAAGCCTGAATATCTATATTCTCTTATATTTCCATTGTTAGTAGTTGTCATTTGATTATCTCTTGTAACTCCTACTACTCCTCCTTCTTGTCCAAGTGTATTTTGTACAACTTTAGCTAAAGAATTTTCTGGTAAGTCTTCAGGCATTTCTGATGCTGTATGTATCTCAACTACATTATCAAGCTTAACTGATGTTTGAAATAAAGAATATGATACATTTACTCCTATTGTTAAAACACTTATCAGTACTAATATTACTAAAATTTTCTTATTTACTGCTATTTCCTTTTTTAAATCCATATTTTCACCTCCACATCAAAAAACACTTAAAAGACTTGGTCTAAGGACCAATCTCTTAAGTGTTATAGTTTTATTATTTATATTTTTTACCTTAGAAAATTTATTTTCTAAGCCCCCCCCATGGTTGACAAATTGTTAACTTTTTTTAATAATTGACTCATCTTAAAACTTCCTTCCTATTATTAATAGTATCATAATTTGGAATTTTTGCAAGTATTTTTCAAAAAAATTAAAGAAAAAGGCTTTATTTTATTTGACTTTTAGAATTTATTATGTTAAAGTTATAAAGCGAGATGTTTATGAATATAATGAAAAAGGAGTGAGAATATGGCAATTAAAGCAACTAGCAAAAAACCTATGTTTGGTAACAGAAGAAGTCATGCCTTAAATGCAACAAGACATATGCAAAAGTTAAATTTGCAAAATGTTACCTTACCAGATGGTACTAAAGTTAAAGTATCAACTAGAGAAGCTAAAAAATACAGAAAAGATATTAAATCAAAAGAAGATAAAGTTACTGAATAATCTTCTTTTTTTTGTTTTTCTTCATATATTTAATTGAGGTCTATGAAAAAAATATTCAATATAGTTCTAACAATTTTATTATTAACTTTTAGTTTTTACTATACTAGTCTTGTTTCTAACTATATTAAAGAAAAAGATCCAATTATGTTAAAAATTAAAGCAACTAGTTCAAAATATTCTAAAAAACCTAAAAATGCTATAATTAAGAATAATACAATTATTCCTGGAATAAATGGAATTGAAGTCAATATAGAGGAATCCTACTCCAAAATGAAAAAGGTTAATACTTATAATGAAAGTTTACTTGTTTTTAATGAAATAAAACCTAAACTATCAATTGATAATAATTTAGATAAAATAATTATAAGCGGTAATCCAAGTGAAAAAAATATTAGTATTATTTTAAAAACCAATAATCAAGATATATTAAATACATTTTTAGAATTAGATAATGAAAATATAAATTTTATTCTTACTAAAAATTTATATGATAGTAACTATGATAATTTAAAAAACTTAAAAAATAATTTGATAAGTGATAGTAATTCATTAAATTCTCTAACTGATTATTGCTATACAACTAATATTAAAGGAAATAATACTTGTAAAGATAAGTTAATGATTGCCCCTACTTTTATAACTCATGATTATTATTTAAATACTATTAAAAATTTAGAAAATGGTTCTCTTTTAGCCTATAATGTTATTACTTTGGAAAATGTTAAAGAAATAAATTTTATTTTAAATAACCTAAAAAACTTAGGATATAAAATTGTTAGTCTCGATGATTTAATAAAAGAATAAAAATAGAAAAGATATAAATGAGATTATTATATGTAAAAATGCAAACTTAATTGTTTGCATTTAACATATCCAAAATTTCTTCTTCATTTAAAATAGGAATATTTAAAAGTCTTGCTTTATCATATTTACTACCAGGATTCTCACCTAAAACTAAATAATCCGTCTTACGAGATACAGACTCAATTACTTTGCCACCATTAGTTATAATCATATCTTTTAATTCATCTCTTTTTATATTGAGTGTTCCTGTTATAACAAAGCTTTTATCTTTAATTTTCTCATTTTCTAGGACTTTTCCTAAATAATTCATATTAAGTCCTAAATCTTTTAGTTCATGAATTAATTTAATATTATTTTCATCTCTAAAAAATTCAACAACACTTTTAGCAATTATTTCTCCAATATCAGGAATACTATTCAAGTCATCAAAAGTTGCTTCCATAAGTGCATCAATTGTTACAAATTTCCGAGCAATTATCGTTGCTGTCTTAAAACCAACATGTCTAATACCTAAAGCAAATAATAAACGCTCTAAAGAATTATTTTTACTTTCTTCAATCTCATTTAAAAGATTTAAAACACTTTTTTCTCCATATCCTTCTAAAAGCATTATTTCATTTTTATATTTTTCTAAATGATAAAAATCAGGAATACTTCTAACAAATCCCAAATTATACATATCTTCAACAATTCGTTCTCCAAATCCATTTATATCCATAGCACCTTTAGAAACAAAATGTATTAAAGATTCAATATGTTTAGCATCACATTTAGGATTAACACAATAATAACTACTATCTTTTTTAACTAATTTAGAAGAACAAATAGGGCAAGTATCCGTCATTTGAAAAGGAATCTCCTCGCCACTTCTTCTTTCATATTTAACACTTTCAACTCTTGGTATAACATCTCCTGCTTTAATAATTACAACATAGTCTCCTACTCTGATATCTTTTTCTTTTACATAATCTTCGTTATGAAGAGTAGCTTTAGAAATAGTTGAACCCATAACACTTACAGGTTCTAAAATAGCATTAGGAGTTACTTGACCCGTTCTTCCTACCGTAAAAATAATATCTTTTAACTTCGTTACTACTTCTTCTGGTGGAAACTTATAGGCTGTTGCCCACTTAGGATATTTAACCGTACTTCCAAGTCGCATCTGGTCTAAAATACTATTTAATTTAATTACAACTCCATCAATATCATATGGAAGACTACTTCTTTCATTAGTTTTTTCAGCAATATAATTTAAAATGCCATCAACACCATCAACTAATCTATTATTTGAATTCGTAACAAAACCTAATTCTTTCATAAACTCTAAAGCTTCATAATGCGTATTTATTCCATAATCTAAAGGATTAGGTAAATGATAAATAAAAGCATCTAACTTTCTTTTAGCTGCAATTCTACTATCTAATTGTCTAATTGAACCACTTGCTAAATTTCTAGCATTTTTAAAAGGTTCTAATCCTTCTTTAACTCGTTCTTTATTTAATTCTTCAAGCGTTTTCTTACTAACATAAATTTCTCCACGAACCTCAATATCAATATCTCTATCTAATTTTAAAGGTATTGTTCTAATCGTTTTAACATTATCTGTTATTTCTTCTCCTACAACCCCATCTCCTCTAGTTGCTGCATAGAAAAGTTCTCCATGTTTATATTTCAAAGAAACACTCAAGCCATCAATTTTAAGTTCACATACATATTTAGGATTTATATTCTCTTTTCTAATTCTATTATCAAAATTTAAAATATCATTTTCTGTAAACACATTAGAAAGTGATAACATTGGAAGTTCATGAGTAATTTTATTAAAACTTTCGTTGATTTTACCACCTACTCTTTTAGTAGGAGAATTAGGATATGCATATTCTGGAAACATACTTTCAAGTCTTAATAATTCTTGCATTAATCTGTCATATTCACTATCAGAAACACTAGGTTTATCAAGAGTATAATACTCATAATTTAATTTATTTAATATTTCCGTTAATTCTTGTATTCGTTTTTTATGCTCTTCATTATTCATATTGTAACCCTTCAATCTTACTAGGATCTTTAAAATCCATATCAAATGTCATTGATAAATTCTCTGTTGTCTCATTCAAATCTTCTAATTTATGAGGTCCATAAATTTCTCCATCAACATAATAAATCATATAATAATTATTATCATCTAATTTAAGACAAACAACATCACTATTATATTTAAATTCTTTAATTTGATAATCTAAATCATTTATTTCAAAAACATTATCTCCTTTATATAATTTAACTTTTTCATTAACACTTCTAATAGCATAATCATCATATAATTCATAACGAAAATTCTTATTATCACTACAACCAGTTAATAAGAAAAAAGAAAGAAAAAGTATTAAAGTCACTAATTTATTTCCATAACTCATAAGGGTACTCTCCTTTCTCAATCAATTTATTTATTTCACGAACAACTAAATCTTTATCTTCTTTGTAAGTAACTCCTAACCATTTATCTGTTGATTCTAAAACACGAACCTTACGATTTTCTTCACTTATTTCTTTAAAAACAACATCTGGTATTAAATACTCACATTTTGTTAAATCATCTTTATTATTTTCAAAAAATTTAACAATTCCTTTTTCTAAAGCTTCATACATAACTTGCGTAAATCCAAAGAAATTCATAGATACTAAAGAATTAGGTTCTACTTTAAAAGATGCTCTTCCATCAAGAGGACTAGCAATTATTTCATCTCCAACTTTTTCAATATTTGATTCAATAATATTTGTTAAATAACCGTTGCTATCTTCACATACTCCACGTTTAACACTACCATTTTCTGTCATTGTATTTATAACTCGAAAAGCAACCATTGCATAACAATTAGGATCCGTTTCATTATCAAAAAATTCTTTTATTTTCATATAAGCATCTCGTCCATAAAAATCATCAGAGTTAATCATAACAAAATTACCCTTTACTTTAGAACGTGACGATAAAACAGCATGACCTGTTCCCCAAGGTTTTTCTCTATCTTTTGGTATAATTACACCACTTGGCACTTCCTTAATATCTTGAAATACATATTCAACTGGTATTTTACCTTCAATTCTTTTACCTACTGTTTCACGAAATAAATCATAATTTTCTTCTTTAATAATGAACACTACTTTACTAAAACCAGCCGAAATAGCATCATAGATTGAATAATCAAGTAAAAATTCTCCATTTGGACCAATTGGTTCAACTTGCTTTAACCCTCCAAATCTACTTCCCATACCAGCTGCCATAATAACTAATGTTAGTTCTTTATTCATTTTTACACCTTCCTTAAACTCTTATGACTATATATTAAAGTTTTAACCCCATAAGGTAATTTAAAAGCAATTTTCAAAAGTGTTTTTTGAGGATCTTTTTTATTTATAATTACTTCAATAACTTTACCATTACCAAAATTCTCATGATAAACAAAATCCCCTACTTGGTAATCCATTTCCTTTTTCTCATATTTTTCTTCTAAATTTACTTTATCCTCTTCTCTATTACTATTATAATCTATTTCTTTATTTTTTTCGAGACTTTTTTCATTAAAATCAAAAATTAATTCCGAATCTATTTCTGATAAAAACCTTGAAACAGGATTTACCCTTTCTTCTCCAAACATAATTCTACTTCTAGCATTAGTAATAAATAACTTCTTCATACATCTAGTAATAGCAACATAACAAAGTCTTCTTTCCTCTTCTAACTCTTCATTTGAAAACATCGAATTACTATGAGGAAATAAATTCTCTTCCATACCAACAATAAATACATATGGAAATTCTAGTCCTTTAACAGCATGAACTGTCATTAAACTAACAGCATTATTTTCTTCTTTAACCTCAGTATTATCACTTATCAAACTAACATTTAAAAGAAAATCTTCTAGCGTTATAACTCCTGCTTCATCTTCAAAAGCTTTAGCAACTGATTTAAATTCTTCTAAGTTTTCTAATCTAACATCAGCATCAAGAGTATGTTCTTCCATATATTCTTTTCTAATACCTGATTTTTCTAAAACTAAATCAATAAATTCTACTAAAGGAATAGTATCCTTTTTACTTCTTAATTCTTCAATAATATTCTTAAATAATAATTCTTTACCACTAGTAATACTATCATACATACTAATATTATTAGAAAAAGAAATACTAGCTATATTACTAATTGTTTTTAAACCAATTCCTCTTTTAGGGACATTAATAATTCTTTCTAAACTAACATTATCTGAACTATTATGAATAAGTCTTAAATAAGCAAGTAAATCCTTAATTTCTTTTCGATTATAAAAGTTAACTCCACCTATTATTTTATAAGGAATATTTGATTTTAATAAACCATCTTCAAACATTCTCGATTGAGCATTAGTTCTATATAATATAACTATATCATTTAAATTTGCTCCTTCTTTTAATAAATTTCTTATATTTTCAACAACAAAATTAACTTCATCAAACCCATTATTTCCTCTAAAATAAACAATTTTATCTCCAATACCTAAATTAGAATATAAATTCTTTTCTTTACGATTCTTATTATTCTTAATAACACTATTAGCAGCATCAAATATTGTTTTAGTACTTCTATAGTTTTCTTCCAAATTAATTATTTTAGTATTCTTATAATCTTTTTCAAAATTTAAAATATTCTTATAATTAGCTCCTCTAAACCCGTAAATTGCTTGGTCAATATCCCCAACAGCACATATATTTTTATATTTACTAGCTAATAACTTAGTTAACTTATATTGAGCCTCATTTGTATCTTGATATTCATCTATTAATATGTATTGAAACTTATCTTGATAATAAAGAAGTATATCTTTTTTCTCATTAAATAACTTAATTGGTAATACTAACAAATCATCAAAATCCAAAGAATTATTCTTATATAAATCTTCTTCATATTTTAAATATACATCATATATAACTTCATCAAAATCCCCATTAACTTCTAATTTAAACATCTTAGGAGATTTAAGTTCATTCTTTAAACTACTAATCTTATTTCTAATTGCCTTAGGACTATATTTAGTAATATCTAAATTCTTATCTTTCAATATCTTTTTTACAATAGTTAAACTATCATCAGCATCAAAAATAACAAAGTTTTTATCATAACCTAAATAAGAATAATTCTCTCTAATTATTCTAAGTCCAAATGAATGAAATGTAGATATTTGCATATCACGAGCACTAAAACCAAGTAATCTATAAATTCTTTTTATAGTTAATAAAATAATAAATATTACTAAAACACCTATTATTATTAATAAAGCTTTTTTAGCTAAATCTATAGTTTT
>CANRJE010000002.1 GCA_947630865.1 uncultured Bacilli bacterium
AGTGTAAAATTTCGGGAGGATTTTATGAGTTATGAGATGAATGAGTATTTAGCTAATTTAGAACGCATGATAAGAATCAAAGAAGAACGTGATGAAGCTCGTAGTATTGGTCACAAAGAAGGATACAGTAATGGACTTAAAGAAGGATATAATAATGGAACACAAGATGCTAAACGTGATATGGTTATTGCTTTAAATAAAGAAGGTATATCTTTAGATATAATAACTAAAACTTCTGGATTAAGTATTACTGAAGTTAAAAAGATAATTGCTAATCCTAGTATAGAATAAATAAGGAAGGTTACATGGAAAATAATTCATATTCTCTTAATCTAAAAGAGTACACGGAACATTTAAAAAAAATGTATGGTGAATATTATTTAATTAAATTTACTCAAGAGGAAAAAGAAAAATATATTACTTTATATGCTAATTGTTTTAGAATGAATTTAAAAGATGCTAGAGAAAGAGTTTCAATAATGATTAAAACTGTTAAAAAAGGATATGCTTTTGCAACTTTTAATAATTTTAAATCGAGTCTTAAAGAAAAATATGGTGAATTTTATTTTGTATATATGACTTTTGAAGAGAAAAATAAGTTAGTTCATTATTATTATAAAGCGATGCGAGAAACTGGAAATAATATAACCGAAAGTGATGCTTTTTGGATTTTATATGAAGAAGAACATAAAAAATATCAAGAAAAAATTCAGGAATATGAACATAATTTAGAAAGATTAGAATTTATGTTTAGTAAAAAAATCTAATCTTTTTTTATTTTTGTAAGTGTCAATTTTTTGTTTAAATACAAGTAAAAAAAGTGTCTTATAACTTGTTTTCTTTTTAAAAATTCGTTATAATTAATATGGAAAATGTATAAAGTAAGAGGAATAATACTTAGGGTATTATTTTCTCTTGTTAAAATTTAGGAGTGATATAATGGCATACGATGAGAGTTCAATAAAAATATTAGAAGGATTAGAGGCTGTTCGAAAAAGACCAGGTATGTATATTGGTTCAACTGATAAAAGAGGATTACATCATTTAGTTTGGGAGATTGTTGATAATTCAATTGATGAAGTTATAAATGGGTATGGTAATCATATTATTATAACAATTCATAAAGATAAAAGTATTGAAATAGAAGATTTTGGTAGAGGAATTCCAGTTGGAATGCATGCAAGTGGAATATCAACACCAGAAGTTATTTATACTGTTTTACATGCTGGTGGTAAATTTGAACAATCAGGTTATAAAGTATCAGGTGGATTACATGGCGTTGGTGCATCAGTTGTAAATGCTCTTTCTAGTTGGCTTGAAGTAACAATTAGAAAAGATAAAGGGGAATACTATATTCGCTTTAAAGATGGTGGAAAAGTTGATGTTCCTTTAAAAAAGATTGGAACTACTAATAAGACTGGTACAAAAGTAAGATTTATGCCCGATAGTAGTATTTTTTCAACGACCAATTTTTCTTTTACAACTATCTGTGAACGGATGCAAGAATCAGCCTTTTTATTGAAAGGTTTAACAATTGATGTATATGATTTAGAAGATAATCGTGAAGCCCATTTTTCTTATCAAGAAGGAATAAAAGAGTTTGTTTCTTTCTTAAATGAAGATAAAAATACTTTACATAATGTTGTATATTTTGAAGGTGATAAAGATAAGATGCATATTCAAGTTGCTTTTCAATATACAGATACTTACAATGAAACGATTGAGTCTTTTGTTAATAATGTAAAAACTGGTGATGGTGGAACACATGAAGTTGGATTTAAAACAGCTTTAACTAAGGTTTTTAATGATTATGCAAGAAATAATGGTTTCTTAAAAGCTAAAGATAAAAATTTAGAAGGAAGCGATACTAGAGAAGGATTAACAGCAATTATTAGTTTACAAATACCAGAAGCTATTTTGCAATTTGAAGGACAAACGAAAGGAAAATTAGGAACTCCTATAGCTCGTCCTGCTGTTGAGTCTTTGGTAACTGAAAAATTACAATACTTTTTAGAAGAAAATAAAAAAGTAGCGACAGATATCATGGATAAGATGGTTAAAAGCAAAATTGCAAGAGAAGCAGCGAGAAAAGCAAGAGATGAGGCTAGAAATGGTAAAAGTCGCGATAAAAAAGAAAAACTTTTAAGTGGTAAACTAGCACCAGCTGGAACTAAGAATCCTAAGAAAAATGAACTTTATTTAGTTGAAGGTGATTCAGCAGGTGGTAGTGCTAAAAGTGGACGCGATAGAACTTTTCAAGCTATTCTTCCTTTACGTGGTAAAGTTTTAAATACTGAAAAAACAAGAATGGACGAACTTTTCAAAAATGAAGAGATAAGTACAATTATTCATACGATTGGAGCTGGAGTTGGGTCAGATTTTGAAGCTGATGATTCTAATTATGATAAAGTTATTATCATGACTGATGCTGATGATGATGGGGCTCATATTCAAATTCTTTTATTAACATTTTTCTATCGTTATATGAAAGGATTAATTGAAGAAGGAAAACTTTATATTGCTCTTCCTCCTTTATATAAAATTGATTTCAATAAAAAAACTATGTATGCTTGGGACGATACGGAAAAAGATGAAATCATGAATAATGAAAAAACGAAAGCAACGAATGTTCAACGTTATAAAGGATTAGGTGAAATGAATGCTAATCAATTATGGGAAACAACAATGAACCCAGATACTAGAAGTTTAATTAAAGTAACAATAACTGATGCTTTACTTGCTGAAAGACGAGTAAGTGTTTTAATGGGTGATAAAGTTGAACCAAGAAAAGAGTGGATTGAAGAAAATATTGAATTTTCACTTGAAGATAATTATCAGATAGGAAGGTGACACGATGAACGAACTTATTAAAAAAATATATGATACAACTTTAGAAGATATAATGGAAGATAGATTTCGTAGGTATGCTAAAGCTATTATTCAAGATAGAGCCATTCCTGATGTAAGGGATGGATTAAAACCTGTTCAAAGACGTATTTTATATGCAATGTATCATGATAGAAATACTTACGATAAGCAAACTAAAAAAAGTGCTAAAGCGGTAGGTAACATTATGGGTAATTTCCACCCTCATGGAGATTCATCTATATATGATGCAATGGTTAGAATGAGTCAATGGTGGAAACAAAATACGCCTTATATTGAAATGCAAGGTAATAATGGTAGTATGGATGGAGATAGTGCTGCTGCTATGCGTTACACGGAAGTACGTCTTGCAAAAATTAGTAATGAGCTTTTAAAAGATATTGAAAAAGATACTGTAACTTGGGCACCTAACTTTGATGATACTTTAATGGAACCAACGGTTTTACCTGCTAAGTTTCCAAATCTTTTAGTAAATGGTTCAACGGGAATTTCCGCTGGATATGCAACTAATATTCCACCTCATAATTTAGGAGAAGTAATCGATGCTACGATTAAAAGAATCGATAGTCCAAATTGTCGTGAAGAGACAATATTCGATATTATAAAAGGACCGGATTTTCCAACTGGTGGTATTGCAAGTGGCAAAGAAGGAATACTTGAAGCTTTAAGAACAGGACGCGGAAAGGTTGTTATAAGAAGTAAAGTTGAATATGTTAAAGAAAAAGGTAAAGAGCAACTAATTGTTCATGAAATACCATTTGATGTTAATAAAGCCATGTTAGTTAAAAGAATGAGCGAACTTGTTCTTGATAAAAAAATTGAAGGTGTTTCTGAAATTCGTGATGAATCTGACCGACATGACCCTGTAAGAATTGTAATTGATCTTAAAAAAGATGCTAATAAAGATGTTGTTTTAAATTATTTCTATAAAAATAGTGATTTACAAATAAATTATAATTACAATATGGTAGCAATAGTTGATAGATGTCCAATGACTCTTGGTGTTATTGAGATACTTGATGCTTATATTAAACATTTTGAAGAAGTTATCGTAAGAAGAACGAAGTTTGATCTTGAAACAGCTAAAAAGAGAATGCATGTTGTTGAAGGTATGATTAAAGCTATTTCTATTTTAGATGAAGTAATTAAAACAATTAGGTCTAGTAAAAATAAAGCTGATGCTATTTTAAATTTACAAAAAGAATATGATTTTACAGAAATTCAAGCTGATTATATTGTAACTCTTCAATTATATCGTTTAACTAATTCAGATATTTCAGAATTTAAAGAAGAATACAATAATTTATTAAAAATAATTTCTGGTTTGGAACTTATTTTGTCAGATAAAGAAAAATTAAAAGATGTTATGAAAATGGAACTTAGAAATATTAAAAAAGAGTATGCTATTCCAAGAAAAACAACAATTGAAGATGAAATTTTAGATATTACTATCGATGAAAAAGCAATGATACCAAAAGAAGATGTTATTGTTTTAGTTACAAAAGATGGTTACATAAAACGTTCAAGTATAAGGTCATATTCATCGAGTGATGCGGAACCTACTTTAAAAGATAGTGATTATCCAATTGGAATATATGAAGCCAATACTTTAGATACTATATTATTGTTTACAAATCTTGGTAATTTCTTATATATACCAGTTTATACAATTCCTGATATAAAATGGAAAGATTTAGGAAAACATGTTAGTAATTTAGTACCTCTTGAAGATTCCGAAGAAATAATAAGTGCTATTCTAGTCCCTAATTTTGAAAGTGATAGTGATATAACTTTAGCAACAATGAATGGTATGATTAAAAGAACAAAATTAAGTGAATTTAAATTACTTCGTTATAATAAAGCTGTTAATTGTATGAAGTTAAAAGATGACGATAAATTAATAACAGCCTTTAAATCTAAATATAATAATATCTTTGTTGCAACTAAAAAAGGTTATGGTCTTTGGTATGATATTACGGAGATTCCAGTTGTTGGTCTTAGAACAAGTGGTGTTAAATCAATTAATTTAAAAGATGACTTAGTTGTATCAGTTAATAACTTTGATGAAATTGATTATATTTCTTTGATAACTGATAAAAAAACTGGTAAACGAATGAAGATAGGAGAGTTTGAAAAATCAACAAGAGCAAGACGTGGTTTAATGATTATAAAAGAGGTTAAATCTAATCCATATCATGTATTAAAAACTTTTACTGAAAATCAATCAAAACATTTAATTTTAAGAAGTGATGAAGCTACTTTAATTAAACTAACAGAGTTACCAATTTTAGATAGATATTCAACAGGTTCAGTATTTACAAAAAAGAGTATAACAGATGTTGCTCTTAATGTTGAACTTGAAAAGAAAAATTCAAAAGAGGAAATAAAAATTGAAACACCTACTGAAAAGCCTAGACCTTCTTTAAAAGAAATTGATGAAAAATTATTAACAATTGATGATTTCTTATAAAAAAAGAAATAAATAATACATATTAACAGTTAAATGATTTAAAGTCGTTGATTTTAAGTCATTTTTTCTATATAATATTATGGTAGGTGAAGTTAATGAATACTCTTTCTTATAATGATTTAGAAAAATTAGTTAAATCTTATGCTCCATTCGATATACCAAAACTTCGAAGGGCTTTTGATTATGCTAAAAAACATCATGAAGAACAAAAAAGAGCAAGTGGTGAACCGTATATTATTCACCCTTTAAATGTTGCCTATATTTTAGCTTCAATGCATGCTGATATTGACACTCTTTGTGCAGCCCTTTTGCATGATGTTGTTGAAGATACTGAATCAACTCTTGAAGAAATAGAACAAAAATTTAATAAAAATGTCAGAGATTTAGTTGATGGAGTTACTAAAATGACAAAGCTAGATTTCAACAATAAAAAAGAGTTATCAGCAATTAATATAAGAAGACTTATTGTAAGTTTAGCAAGAGATCCCAGAATTATTATTATCAAATTAGTTGATAGACTTCATAATATGAGAACTCTTGAATATAAAAGTTTGGAAAAACAAAAGTCTAAAGCTCTTGAGACTTTAGAAATTTATGTACCTCTTGCTTATTATATTGGAGCTTGTCAAATTAAAGATGAGCTTGAAAATATAGCTTTTAAATATTTAAAACCTAGTTTATATGGTGATATAAATAAAAAACGCGAGGACTTAAAGAAAGAAACTAAAGATATTCTTGAAGAAACTAAAAAGCAAGTTGAGGGAATATTTAAGAAAAATAGTTTAAAGGCTAAACTTGAAATACGTTATAAAGATAATTATAGTATTTATAAAAAAATAATAACTAATAATAAGTTTGAAACAATTCATGATTTAATGACAATTAAAGTTTTAGTCAAAAATGTTAAAGATTGCTATACAGCATTAATGTTGATTCATGAAAACTTTACACCAATTAATTATCGTTTTAAAGACTATATTGCTAAACCTAAAACTAATATGTATAAATCAATTCATACAACGGTATTTGGATATGATAATCATTTATTACAATTTCAAATTAGAACATATGATATGGAAAGAGTTGCCGTATTTGGCTTAACTTCATATTGGTTTAAATATAAAAATAATGCTCAAAATTTAATGAAAAAAGATTTGGAAGATAATTTTCAGTTTTTTAAATCAATTAAGGAAATTGATAGTACAATCCTTGATAATATAGAGTTTGTATCTCGTGTTAAAAGGGAGTTATTTTCAAGTAATATCTATGTTTATACGATGAGTGGAGAAGTAGTTGAACTTCCAAATGGAGCAACAATTATAGATTTTGCTTATAAAATTCATACGGATATTGGTAATAGTATGGTGGCAGCTATAGTTAATGATGAAGCAGTATCTTTAGATCATGTCTTGGAAAATCAAGATAGAGTTCGAATAATAACCGATGAAGAAGCTTATGTTCCTAAAGAAGAATGGTTAAATAAAGCTATAACAACTAATGCTCGTAATAAAATAATGGAATTTATTCGAGAAAATGAAAATACAGAAGTTGACAAACCAAATTAATTAAGATAATATAAACCAAATGGAGGAAATTTATGGACGATAAATTAAAAATTTTAGCTGATTTAATGTTTCCAGATGTTACCAAAACAATTCTTGATTATGAAAAAATGTATCCTGAAAGAGATTTAAAAGAAGGAGCAATTGTTTCTCGTTTTGCTCCAAGTCCAACAGGATTTGTACATATGGGAAGTTTGTTATCAGCTTTTGAAGATAATAAAGTTGCTAAAGATACTAATGGTGTTTTCATATTAAGAATTGAAGATACTGATCAAAAGAGAAGTGTAGAAAATGGAATTGTTGGTATTTTAAATGATTTAAAAAATTTTGATATTATACCAGATGAAGGTATGATTGATGAAAATAATAGTGTTGGAAATTATGGACCATATATTCAAAGTGAACGAAAAGAAATTTATCATACTTTTGCTAAAAGTTTAGTTTTAAGAGGCCTTGCTTATCCTTGTTTTTGTACATCTTCTGAACTTGATGAAACAAGAGAAATTCAGGAACTTAATAAGGAGAGAATTGGTTATTATGGTTCATTTGCTAAATGTCGTAATATTCCAGTTGATGAAGCTATTAATAGAATTAAAAATGGAGAAGAATTTGTTGTACGTTTAAAGTCCCCTGGAGACTTTAATAAAAAAATTATTTTGCATGATTTAGTTAGAGGTGATATTGAATTTCCAGAAAATGATTTAGATATTGTTTTAATTAAATCAACAGATAAACTTCCAACCTATCATTTTGCTCATTTAGTTGATGATCATTTAATGCGAGTAACTCATGTTATGCGTGGAGAAGAGTGGATTGCCTCATTCCCAATTCATGACCAATTATTTTCAATATTTAATTTTAAAAAACCTAATTATGCCCATCTTGGTTTAGTCATGAAAATAGATGAAAGTGGAACTAGACGTAAATTATCAAAACGAAAAGATCCTGAAGCAAGTGTTGAATATTATCATCAAGAAGGAATTCCTAAAGAAGCTGTTAAACTTTATTTAATGACAGTTGCTAATTCTAATTTTGAAGAGTGGTTAGATAATAATCCTAGTGATGATTTTAGTGATTTTAAGTTTGATTTTAAAAAAGTAAGTGCCAGTGGAAGTTTATTTGATGTTTTAAAACTTTTAAATATTTCTAAAAATTATTTTGGTAGGCAAAAAGCTTCAACTATTTATGATAATTTACTAGTTTGGACATCGGAATTTGACAAAGAATTTCATGATTTATTGGTAAAATATAAAGATTATTCAATTAAAGTTTTCAATATTGAAAGAGAAGTAGAAAAACCAAGAAAAGATTATACAAGTTATAAAAGTATAAGAAATTTTGTATTCTATATGTATGATGAACTATTTAAGAATCCTACTTATGATACTCCTAAAATAACTGATAAAAAAGAAATTGAAACAATTTTAAATACTTATTATGATGAATATTTAGAATTAAATGATAAAGATTTATGGTTTTCAAAAATTAAAGAAATGTGTGATAAATTAGGTTATGCTTCTAACATAAAAGACTATAAGAAAAATCCAACTAATTATAAAGGCAATGTAAGTGATGTAACTGGTTTAATTCGTGTTAGTTTAACTAGTAAAATGAATACTCCTGATCTATTTTATATTATGGAACTTCTTGGTAAAGATAAAATAAAAGAAAGATTTACAAAGTATATTAATACTATTAAGTAAATCTTTTTTAATATCTTTTTTTAACTTTAACCATAATAGTAGGTTTTTTATTTCTTTGATAATAATTACTTTTTTCTTTAAGTTCAAGAATAGATAAACTATTTTTAATAATTAAATTAATTTCTTTATCGGACTTAATTTTTCTAAAAAGAAAATTTTGATAGTCTTTAGGAGTTACTTGCATTATCTTTTTAAAAGTTTCTGAAAAATATTCTTGACTATAAAATCCTGATTTAAGAGCAACATATAAGAAAGTATTATTTTTATTTTTTAATAATTCTAAGGAATTATAAATTTTCATTCGATTTAAATAATCAATGATAGTTATTCCCATTTCTTTTTTAAAAAGTCGCATAATATAAGCTTTATCAAAATTAAAAATTTTACTTATTTCATCTAAACTTATTTTTTGTTTAATATTACTATCTATATATTTTAAAACATTAATAATTAAATCATTGGAATACATATTTCACCTATAGATATTATAACACTTTTTAATAAAAAGTCATTATTGTTTAAAAATATTGATTATTTTTATGATTTAATAAATTTAGGTGATGAAAATGAAATATGCAAAATGGATGAGTGAAAAAGAAATTAAAGATGTCTTAGAAAAAGAAAATTTGAAAAAAATTACTAAGAGTGGAATACCGCTTTTTTGGGATAATGATATTCCTTATCTTGATGTAAGTGACAATCATACTTTATTAATTGGTGATACGGGAAGTGGAAAAACTCAGAGTATTATTTTACCTTATATTAAAACAACAATTCTTTCTGATGAATCTATGATTATCAATGACAAAAACGGAGAAATATATAAAAGATTAGCTGATAAAATCCAAAAAGAAGGTTATGAAGTTTATGTTTATAATTTTGAAAATAGCATTTTAGGAAATTCTTTTAATCCTTTAGAAATAGCTTACAGATTATATCAAGACAAAAAGATAGATGCTGCTTATAAAATAATTGAAATTTTAGGAGAAAATTTCTTTAGAGATAAAGAAGAAAGTGACCCTTATTGGACTAATACAACGATTGATTTTTTTAAAGGTTTAACACTTTATTTATTTGAAAATGCTGAAGCTAATGAAATTAATTTAAATAGTATTTATAGCTTAGCAATGAGTTTAACTTCTGATGAGAAAACTAATAAATTTTTAAATAAAGTTAAAGAATATTCAACAATTTATATTTTATTGGCTGGTACAATAAATGCTCCTATTGAGACAAGAAACAGTATTATTTCCGTTTTCAACTATAAAATGAAAGAATATTTAACAAGAGATGATTTAGCTAAGAGTTTAGCTGATACAAGTTTTTCACTTATAAATTTATTTGCTAAAAAGTTTGTTATATTTATAAATAACACCGATAGTTCTTATAGTTCTAATTTAACAAATATATTGTTAGAAGAGATTTATTATCTTAAAAAAATAACCAATAATAAAGATAAATTAAATATTATCTTAGATGATTTTGATGAACTTGAGCCAATTAAAGATTTTGCTAAAATACTTAGTAATTCAAGATATATGGGAATTAGATTCTTATGTACTATTAAAAGTTATACTAATTTAAATTATAATTATGGTGCTTACAGTGAAATTATTAAAATGTGTTTTGCGAATATTATTTATTTAAGAAGTAATGATTTAACTACAATGGAAGAAATTAGTAGATTATGTGGCGAATATATGAAAAATGAACCTTTAATTAGTGTTGAAGAATTAAAAAGATTAAAAGTTTTTGAAGCTATTGTTCTTCTTCCAAGAAGATTACCATATAAAGCTAAACTTCTCCCTGATTATAAAATAAATTGGGGCTATGAAACTAAAGAAAGTGAATATAAAGAAAGAGAACTAAAAGATATTAAGATTTATCATCAAAACTAGTTCTTTTTTCTTGCAATATTTTAGAAAAAGAGATAGAATATTCAAAGTTTGAGAGGAATTAGTATGTTTATAATACCTAAAAAAAGTAATGTTAATATTTATGATATAGAAGAATTAATAATAAAAATTGAAAAATGTCTTCCAGGTAGTAATGTCAATTTTTTCCGTAAATGGTTAGAAAGTGAAAGTAATAATTGTTCTTTTGAATGTTTAGATTTTATTTATCAAGCAATTAATATGTCATCTTGTGAATGGAAAAATTATTTTGATAAATTGTCAAATACATTTCAATCAATAAATTTTCAAGATATTTTTGATTATGGATTTATAATGTTTTATTTAAATTGTAGTTTAGTAGCTAGATATTTAGTTAATGATGATAAAAATTGCTTAATTATTTCTAGTTGTATTAATTATTTAGAAGATATGTATGATATTAAAATTAATGATGAGCAAAATAAAAAGAGTTAAACTCTTAATATTTAGTTATTCTAAAAAGACTAATACTAGGGTGATTAAATAGACGAATATTTAAATTATTCCCTAGACCACTTGAAATATAAAACTCAGTTTCATCTAACTTATAATAATTTTTGCTGTAGTGATGCCCATCAAATATGGCTACATCTAGAAAAGGTAATTGAATTTCTCCTCCTAAAGTGTCACCTGCTAAAGCTAAATTACAGTTAATTTTTTTCTTAATTTCATCAATTTTATCAGGATTATTTAAAATGCAAATAGAGTAGTTATCAGAAACTTTTAAATCTGTTTTTAAATCAGTAGTATTAAAACCTATAACGTTAATAGGAACTATATCATTATTAAATAGTTGAATACTTTCATTATTTAAAACTTGAAAGTTACTATTTTCCATAATAACATGAAAACTATCATCATCATTACTACCTATAACAGCATATTTAGAAATTTTAGCATCAAGATTTTTAAAGAAATTTTCTAAAGCTTTTATGTCTTCACTTTCTAAACTTAAATTTTCTTGTTTAAGATTACCAGTAAAAACTAAAATATCTGGTTTTAATTCATTAACTTTTTTTTCAAGTCTTTTTAAATCCTTAGCATTTAAACTATTATAAAGTAAATCACTTATTTGAACAACCTTTATTCCGTGAAAACTATCAGGAACTTTATTATTAGTAACTTTTACTTCTTTTACATCAATTACTTTAGCTCCAATAAAAATGCCATATGTTAAAGTACCTAAAATAAATATTAGTACAATAACTATAATTTTAACAATTTTTTGAACTTTTTTATCTCTTTCTTCTCGAAATATTTCTTTTTGAATTTGAGAATTTTTTTCTTGTCTTGTTTTCATTACATCACCAAAGTCAATATTGACAATAAAGTAAGGGCTGTATTATGAATTGTATGAAAAGTAATCGAGATAAAAATATTGTCAGTTTTATATAACATATAAGCAAATGCTGCTCCTAATAAACCATAAGGAATTACATAAAGAAAATCAAGTGCTGTTTCAAAACTAAAAACAACATGTAAAAGTCCAAAGAATAACCCACTTATAAAGACCATTAATTTGGTATTACCAAAAATATCACCTAAACTTTTTCGAAACATCATTTCTTCTCCAAAAGGACCAACAATACCAGCACTTATTAAAGTAAGAATAGGAGCTTGTTTTAACATTTCTTGAACTAAAATTTCATTATTGGCTTCTCCAACGGGAGTAAGTTTTATAATTAAAGTATTACAAATAAACATTCCAACAACTCCTAAAAACCAAAGTTTTAGACCTAAATCAAAATATTTATTAAAATTCTTTTTAAAATCTTTAAATTTTTGAATCAAATACTTACGATAAATTAAAACAATTACTAATATTAAAACTAAATAACTAACAAGAGAACCTGCTGTTTGTAAGACATAATTTCCTCTATAATCAATTTTTAAAAGTGTAAGAGGAATTAAATAAATTAATTCTTTATATAAAAAGAAGATAAATAAAAAAACAAAAATTAAAACATTTTTTATAATCTTTAGAATTTTATTATTTAATAACAACGTATCTTTCATCATATCACCTAATAACATTTTACCACAAAAATAAAAAAAGATTAACTAAATAATCTAGATTTCATCACTTATTAATTCTACTTCTGTTATTTCTTCTATTTCATTAATTAAACTTTCTTTAAATAATTCATTTAAAGTCATTATTTTCATAGGACAAGTAGCACAATGACCTAAAAATTTTAAATAACAAATACCATTTTCATAGTTTACGAATTCAATATCTCCACCATCATCTAAAATATAAGGTCTCAATTTGTCTAATACATTTTCAACTTTATCTTTTATATCATTATCAACTTTTTTATTTTTATCCATAATCTTTTTCCTTTCATGGGTATTATAGCATATTTAATGCTAAAAAAATAGTAAAAATCATAAACTTAATTAGGTGATATCATGAAAGACTTATTAAATTACTATTATTACATAATTACAGATAGAATTAACATGTTAAATCATAATTATTACTTTACATATATGAATAATTATTTTTGTTTATATAGATATGATAAAGAGATAGATACTATTAAAGAAATATTTAATTTAAATACATACATGTTATATAACAATTATAAAATTAATAAAATTATTTTAAATAGAGAAAATTCTATAATAACTTATTATCAAAATCATAGTTATGTTTTAATTCTTTTAGAAAATTATAATAAAAGATTAATTAATTTAAATGATATAATTATATTTAATCGGAGATTAACAAATCAAAGAAATATTTTAAATAGAACAAATTGGTTAGAACTTTGGAGTAGAAAAATAGATAATATTGAATATTCAATTAAACATTTAAGACTAAAATATAAACTTATTTATAATTCAATTTATTATTATATAGGATTAACAGAAAATGCTATTAGTTATTTAAAATCTTTAAGAATTGAAAATCAAAATATAAGTATAAGTCACAGAAGAGTAGATATTGATGATACAATAACAGAGTTTTATAATCCTTTAAATTTAATTATTGATTATCATGTAAGAGATTTAGCAGAATATTTAAAATCGGGATTTTTTAAAAGAAAATTAAGTGTTGAAAATATAATTAGTTATTTAAAAAGAATAAAAATGAGTAATATAGATTATATATTTTTTTATGTTAGAATGCTTTTTCCTAGTTATTTTTTTGATTTGTATGATCTAATTATAAGTGGAAAAGTTAAGGAAGAAAAAATTTTAATGATAACTAAATATCAAAATGAATATGAATATTTATTATATGAAATTTATATATTGATAAAAAGTCATATCAGTATTATTGGACTAGAGTGGATTAATAAGAAATTTATGTATTAGTTTTCTTTTTTTCTGTTATAATGAAGTTGGAGCTGTTTATGGAAGTTAAAGAAATTTTAGTTAATCGATTTATTTCAAAATCCGAAATAGAAGGAATTGATTTTGTTATTAATTCCTATGTTGGATGTCCTAATGCTTGTAAATATTGTTATGCTTCATTTATGAAAAATCTAAAAAGTCATGATGAAAAGTGGGGAACTTTTTTAGATGTAAAAATGACAGATTATAAACTTCGAAAAAGAAGTATTGAAGGAAAAACATATTTAATGTCTTCAACTACTGATTGTTATAATATATATGAAGAAAAATATGAGTTAACTAGAAATATTTTAAAGCAATTAATTAATTTTGATTTTAAGTTAATCATTGAGACAAAAAATGCATTGATTTTAAGGGATATTAACTTGTTAAAACAAATGAAAAATTTAGAAGTTTTTATTTCTATAAGTACACTTTCTGAAAAAATTTTAAATGATATAGAAAAAGAAAGTTCTATTGAAAATAGATTACAAACAATAAAAAAATTACATGAGAATGGTATTAAAGTAGGAGTTTCAATTGCACCTTTTTTCCCATTTTTAACAGATTATAAAAAAATAATTGAAGAAACTAAAGATTATGCTTTTGAATACCACTTTGAATTTTTGAAATTAAAAGGGGAATCCAAACGAGAAATTTTAAAATATATTGGAGATAATTATAATGAATATTATTTAGAATATGCTAATATTTACTTATTAAATAATGATGAATATTATAAAAAAATGCGATTAGAAATAGAAAATTATTGTGAAAATTTAAAGATAAGTTATAAAATATTCTAAAAATATGAAAAATTCGTGAAAATTAATGTAAAAAATTGTATTTTCAAATAATAAATGTTATAATTTAAGAAAAAGGAAGGATATGTTTATGGAAAAAGAAAAAGCTAAAAAAGAAAAAAATGATGAAAAAGAAACAAAAAGGGTAAATGATTCTAAAAAGAATCCTGAAAAAACAGTTAAAGCTAGCAAAACAGCAAAAGAAACTAAAAAAACAACTAAAAAAGAAAAAGCAACTGAACCTTTAAAAGAAATAAAAAAAGCTAAAAAAGAAAATATAGAAGAGCCAGTAGTTCTTAAGAAAAAAGATAAAGAAGTAAAAAATGAAAAAAATAAAAAAGATAAAGATACTACTAAAATTAAAGAAAATATTTTTAAAGGTTTAGGAATATTTATAATGGTTGTTGCTGTTCTTGGACTTGCTTTTTGGACTTCTAAAACTTATGGAAGTGGAATAGGAGCTTATGAGTTTAATTATATAGATATTGATGAATACTTAGAATTTTTAGATTCAGAAGACAAACATATAGTTTATGTTGCAAGACCAAGTTGTTCTTATTGTCAAGTAGAAACTCCAATTATAAAAAGAATTGCTGGTAAATATAAATTAGATATATATTACCTTAATACAGAAGAATTTTATGATAGTGAACTTAAAGATTATACTGAAGATGGGTATAAATTGATTAATTCAACTGATACTTTCAGTGAAGGTATTTCAACACCTAATACTTTGATTGTTCAAAATGGTAAAGTTATAGATGGTGAATATGGTTATGTTGAAGAAGATAGTTTAATTGATTTATTTACCAGAAATGGTTATATAAATGAATAATCGAGTATATAATTTAGCTCTTCGTTTTAGAAGAAAATACTTTGGAACGATTGCTTTTAGATTGAGAGCCCATAGTAATATATTAGCTAAACATATTAATCCTGATGAAAAATTATTATATGTTTTTTGTGGACAAAAAGGGTATTCTAATCGTGAAATCTTTTCAACTTGTGTGGTTGCTCTTACTAATGAAAGAATAATTATAGCTACGAAAAGAGTTTTATGGGGATATTTTTTAACATCGGTTACCCCTGACTTATTTAATGATTTAAAAGTTCAAGCAGGAATGGTTTTTGGAAAAGTTATCATTGACACAGCTAAAGAACTAATCATTATTTCCAATTTATCTAAAGATTCTTTACGAGAGGTTGAAACAGCTGTTTCATCATACATGGTTAAAGAGAAAAAGAAACTAAAAGATTGAGAAAAAAATCAATCTTTTTTTGTAAAAGTTAAAGTATAAATAATATAAAAAAAGAAATAATATAAAAATAAAGATAACTATTAATATATTTAAAAAAACAAATATACAAATAATTTTAGTTTTGTTATAATAAAATTAACGAGATTAGAAAGGAAGGTGAATTATGTATATACCTCTTTATAATAAAACGACTTATACTTTTCTATCAAGTTTATTAGAAGTAGATGATTTAATAAATTTAGCTAAATATTACAATTTAAATAGTATTGCTATATGTGATGATAATATGTTTGGAGTAATGGAATTTATTAGAAAATGTGAAAGTAATAATTTAAATCCCATTATAGGACTTGATTTAGGTGATAGACTTTTATTTGCTAAGAATTATAAAGGTTATCAAAATTTATTGAAACTTACAACTATAAAAAGTGAAAGAGATTTAACTATTGATGATTATAAAAATTATAAAAGTGATTTAATTTGTATTCCTTTAAAAGAGATAGAATTAATTTATACAGATATTTTTTATCCTTTAAATGATGATAATAAAGATTTAGAAAATGTTATTTATTTAAATAAATTATTATATAAAGAAAAAAATGATTATGAAACATTAAAATATTTAGAGTTATTACGTGATAATTTAACGATTATTGATGATTATATACCTAAAAAAGATTGTTATTATAAAAAGATTGATAATAATAATAGAGCAATTGAAAATACATTTAAGTTAGCAAGTATGTGTAATTTTAAATTACCGAAATATGAACTTAATTTAGCAATATTTGATTCTAAAATAGATGCTCCTTCATATTTAACTAATTTAGCTTATAAAGGATTAACTAAAAGATTGGGAATGGAACCTAATTTAACATATAAGAAAAGATTAAAACATGAACTTGATGTTATTATAGAAATGGGTTTTGCTAATTATTTTTTAGTAGTTTATGATTTTATTAAATATGCTAAAAATAAAGGTATTCTAGTTGGGCCTGGAAGAGGGTCTGCAGCTGGTTCTTTAGTTAGTTATACTTTGGGAATTACCGATATTGATCCTTTAAAATATGATTTGCTTTTTGAAAGATTTTTAAATAGTGAACGTGTAACTATGCCAGATATTGATACAGATTTTCCAGATATTTATCGTGATTTAGTTATTAAATATGTAAAAGAAAAATATGGAGAAAGAAGAGTTTCTAATATTATAACGTTTGGAACAATGGGAGCTAAAATGTGCATTAGAGATATAGGAAGAGTTATGAATGTTTCTTTAGCTGATGTTGATAATATTAGTAAAATAATTGGTTCAAGAAAAGATAAATTAAGTGATTTAATTAAAAGTGATATTAGATTACAAACTTTAATTGAAGATGACAACAAGATTAAAAAACTAATGGAAGTAGCTGTTAAAGTAGAAGGAATTAAAAGACATACATCAGTTCATGCTGCGGGTATTATTATAGCTAATATTGATTTAGATGAAATAGTTCCTCTTGTTTATGATGACAATTTATATATATCGGGTTATGAAGCTAGTTATTTAGAAGATTTAGGACTTTTAAAAATGGATTTTTTGGGAATTAAAAATCTGACAACCATTATGGAGATTCAAGAAAATGTTTTTAGGGAAGAAGGAGTTAATATTGATTTTAAAAATATTCCACTTGATGATAAAAAAACGATTGAATTGTTTAAGAATGGTGATACAAATGGAATTTTTCAATTTGAAAGTTCTGGTATGAAAAATTTTTTAAAAGAATTATCTCCAAATAACTTTAATGATTTAGTAAGTGCTATTGCTTTATTTCGTCCTAGTTGTGCTGCTTCAATTCCATCATTTATTAAAAGAAAAAATGGTGAGGAAAAAATAGATTACTTTACGGATAGTTTAAAAAGTGTTTTAGAATCAACTTATGGCATTATTATTTATCAGGAACAAATTATGCAAATTGCATCTATCATCGGTGGTTATAGTTTAGGAGAAGCTGATATTTTAAGAAGAGCAATGTCTAAAAAGAAAAAAGAAATTGTTGAGGGAGAACACGATAAATTTATTCAAGGAGCATTAAATCGTTCTTATAGTTTAGAGTTAGCAGAGAGAATTTATGAATTGATTTTAAGATTTGCATCATATGGTTTCAATAAAAGTCATAGTATTGCTTATGCAATTGTTGCTTACAAAATGGCTTATTTAAAAGTACATTATCAAAAGTATTTTTATGTTAGTCTTTTAAATAGTGTTACATCAGATACAACTAAAACTAAAGAATATTTATATGAACTTAAAAAATATAATGTAGAAATTATGAAACCAGATGTTAATTTAAGTAATTGCACATATCAAATTATTGATAATAAAATTTTAGCTCCTTTTAATATTATTAAAGGAATAAGTAAAATGGTCTGTGATAAGATAATTGAAGAAAGAAAAGAACCATTTAAAGATATATATGATTTCTTTGCTAAAACAGGAACTTTAACCAAAACTAATTATGAAGCTTTAATAAATGCTGGTGCATGTGACAATTTTGGTTATAATCGAAAAACTTTGATTATGAATCTTGATGGACTTCAAAATTATTCTAAATTATGTGAAGATTTAGATAAAGAATATGTTTTAAAACCTGAAATTGAAATATATACGGAGTTTTCTGATTTAGAATTAATTGAAAAAGAAAAAGAATTATTTGGATTTTATATAACAAATCATCCAGTTTTAAGTTATAAATTGAAATTTAATGATATAATAGATTTAGATAAGATAGAAAAATATTTCAATAAAGTTATTAATCTTATCGTTTTAGTTGAAAAAACAAGAGTTATTGAAACAAAAAAGGGAGATAAAATGATGTTTTTAACTGGAAGTGATGAGGAAAGAGTTGGAGATTTTACCTTATTTCCAAAAATTTATAATGAGTTTTTTGATATAAAAAAAGGTGATATTTTAAAAATTCTTGGTAGGGTAGAAAAACGTAATGGAAGTTATCAAATTATTGTTTCAAAAGTAGAAAAATTAAATTAAGGAGGAATATGAAAAAAACAAAGATAGTTGCTAGTTTAGGACCTAGTTCCAATAATATTGAAACAGTATTAGAAATGGCTAAAAAAGGAGCAGATGTTTTTAGAATCAATTTAAGTCATGCAACTTTTCTAGAATGTGATAATTTAATTTCAATTGTTAAAAGTGTTGAAAAAAAAGTAAAAAAAGTTTTAGGAATTATGTTAGATATTGATGGACCAGGTATTCGACTTGATAAATTAAATGAAGAAGAAGTCTTTCTTGCTAAAGATAAAGAGATTCGTTTTTATAATTATCATGTTGTTTGTAATAATACTCAACTTTCAACTAATTATGATAGTCTAACAGATATTGTTAATTTAGATGATATATTGTTATTATCAAATGGTGAAGTTAAATTAAAAGTTATTGATATAAATACTGATAATTTTAAATGTCAAGTTTTAGAAGAAGGATATATAAGAAGTCATCAAACTCTTCATATTAAAGATTCAAATTATCATTTACCTTTTATAAGTGAAAAAGATAAAGAAAATATTTTGTATGCAATCAAGAATAATATTGATTTTTTAGCTTTATCTTTTGTAAGAGATGAACAAGATGTTTTAGAAGTAGTTGATTTATTGATTGAAAATGGAAATGAACATATGTCAATTATTTCTAAGATTGAAAATGAATTTGCTTTTTCAAATCTTGATGAAATTTTAAAAGTAAGTGATGGTGTTATGGTAGGAAGAGGAGATTTTGGTATCAATGTAGATCTTCCTAAACTTCCATTTTATCAAAAGCAAATTTTGTCAAAAGCAAATGATATGCAAAAAATAGGGTTAGTGGCAACAGACTTTTTAAAGACAATGATGCATGAAAAAAATCCATCAAGAGCTGAAGTAGTTGATATTTATAATGCTGTTTTAGATAAAACTGATGGTATTGTTTTATGTGATGAAACAACAATTGGAGAAAATCCTATTGATTCTATAGATATGTTAACTAAAGTAATTATTGAAGCAGAAGAAAACTTTCCTTATCATGAAAACTTAGAAAATACTTTTAAACAGGGAAAATTAGATGTTACATCAACTATTTCTTATTCGGTTGTTGATTCTGGGCTTCTTTTAAATGCTAATTGTATTTTAGCTAATACAATGAGTGGTTATACTGCTCGTAAGATAAGTTATTTTCGACCAAAAAGCCCTGTGCTTGGGTTAAGTCCTAATATAAATACGGTTAGAAGTTTAACTTTAAATTATGCAGTTATTCCAGTTCATGTAAAAAAATTCTCAGATACTGACCAAATAGTGACGGAGTGTATTAACACCTATAAAGAAAAAATGGATTATGAAATAGGCGATGTAGTTATTATTACAGGAGGGCTTCCTCTAAATAATAAGAATACAGATTTTATGAAAATAGAAAAAATAACGGATTAAATTAGAAAATATAAAAAAATAGGTAGAAAAAAAAATATTTTTATGTTAATATAATAATAGGTTAGGTGATGTGTGATGGTAAATTTCTTTTGGATGCCAGTTCAAGTCTGGTATTATGTTGTTATACCCATTATTGTAATTCTACTAATTTATGCAATGTTTTCACTTATATATGGTAGAAAAAAAGATTCAATTTATTACAATTATGTTGTTGACTATGTTTATAGCACTTTAGGAATTATCTTTTGTTCGCTTTTGTTCTGTTTATTATTAGGATATAGCATGGCAACTATAAAAACAATATTAAGCAATAATTTATTAGAAAGTTATAAATTTTTAGCAATTGTATTGGTTATACTTCCTCTTATTCCAACGTGTTTCTTAATATATTTGATTAGATTGTTTACTAAGAATTTAAAAAGAAAAGAGCAAATTGATAATGAGTTAAATAATTTAGCTACGGAATCAACAAGCAATACTAGTCAAGTAAGTGAGACTTTTCAAGAACCAACTCTTAAAAGACTAGAAGAAAGTGAATTTGAATTAAAGAAAAAAAATAGTTAGGAAATTAATTCTTAACTATTTTTATATAACTCTTTTTTTAACTCATCAAGATTTTGATACATTATAGTAAGATAAGTTTCTTCTTTATCTCTTTCTTCATCGGTTATATTTTTTAAATTCTTAAAATTTAGAATAGTTATTTTATTATCTTCTATTACTTTGGATACTTCATCTTCAACTTCTGCATTTTCATAGACATAGAAATATTTTATTTTTTCATTTTTAATATAATTTTTAAATAAAGCTAAGTTTTTATCATAATTTTCATTATCTTTATCAAGAGATATAACTTCTAGATTATATTTGGTTAGATACAATAAATTATCACTGTTAACTACAATTGTTTTATCTTTTGCATTTTCAATAGAAGTTTTATATTCAGCATCAAGAGTTGATAACTTAACTTTTAAATCTTTATAAAGGGGGTCAATTTTATCAAGAAGGTATTTACTAGTAATATATTCACTTAAACCATTTTTTATATTTTGAGCAATGAATGATAAGTTTGAAGGATTTAACCATAGTTCATCTTCACCATATTTATATTCCATTCCAAAAGTTGCATCGATTATTTTAATATTTTTATTATTGTTATAAAAAGTTAAAGCTTGATTACTATCATTGGTTTTTCCCATATAGATAAACATATCTTTTCGACTATAATCTTTAATTTGTTTTTCAGTGAAAGTATAATTACTAATATCAACACCATCTGGATAAATTGACGTAACTAATGAATAATCACCATACAAATAATCAGTTATAAATTCAATTGCATAATTGGAAGTTAAAATTGTGATATTTTCCATACTATCCATTTTAAATAAACTGCAACCAGTTAAAGTAACTAGTAGCAAAAGTACTATTATTATCTTTTTCATAAATCACCTACATTAATATTTTACTATTATTTTTTATTTACATCAAGAAGAATATACAAAAATTTCTAAAATAGTGATATAATCTAGATAAGGTTTCAAAAAAAGAAGGAAAAGGATTTATTATGAATGAATTTTTAGAACGTTTTAATATTAAAATAAAAAATGAAAAGTTATATGAAACAGCATTTTCTCATACTTCTTTTGTAAATGAACATAAACATAAAATGGATTATGAAAGATTAGAATTTTTAGGAGATGCAGTTTTAGAACTTGTAGTAAGTGATTATTTATATCATGAGTATGTTATGGAAGAAGGTGAAATGACTAAGACTAGATCTTGTTATGTCTGTGAAAATGCTTTGTATGAATACATGAAAGATTTAAATCTTATAAAGTACATAAAAGTAGGTTCGGGAGAAGAAAAAGATGGTATAATAAAAAAGACAATTGTTGCAGATACTTTTGAATCTTTAATGGCAGTTATTTATTTAGAAGAAGGTTTTCAAAAAGTAAAAGAAGTTATTTTAAATATAATCGTTCCATATATCAAAAATCCTAATGTTGTTTTTTTCAAAGATTATAAATCAACGCTTCAAGAAGCTTTACAAACTGATAAAAGATCATTTCATTATGAAATAGTTGATGAAAGTGGACCAGCACATAATAAAATGTTTACAGCTGTTGTTAAAATTGATAATATTATTTATGGAAAGGGGATGGCTGGTAGTAAGAAAGAAGCAAGTCAAGAGGCAGCTCGTGAGGCTCTTACTAAACTAGCTAAAACGAAAAAATGAAAATAAATAAAAAAGGTTTTACTTTAGTAGAATTATTAGCTGTTATTGCCCTTTTAGCTCTTTTAACAGGAATAGCAGTACCTAATATAATTTCAACAATTAATAATAATAAAAGACAAACATTTTTAGTTGATGCTAAGAGAATGATTTCTAAAGCTCAAAATTTATTATCATCTAATAAAACAGATAGAGATAATATTAAAACTAGTACTTCTAATTATCAAATAGTTTATAACTTTTCACGACTTAATAGTAAAGGTGAATTTGCAACTGATTCCGATGGAAGCTCTTATAGTAATACAAGTTATGTAAAAATTACTTATAGTCCAACAACTAAAAAATATTCTTATTGCATTTGTGTAATAGGTTCTAAAAGAAGAATTGGTAATGCTACAAGTTCTTGTAATTATACAACTAATGATTGTGTTTTAAGCGAAAATTTATCAGGTATTGATGTTGTAAAAGATAAATAATTTAAAAAAAGGGAAATTATAATTGAAAAAAATTTTTTTCTCTTTTTTTATGTCTTTTTTTTCTAAATTTGCTAAATTGAGTCAAAAAAAACACCTCAATTTGACAAATTAAGGAATATTTTTTAATAAAACTCCTATTTGTCAAGAAAATGCCTCAAAAATGTCAATTTACAAAATTTGACAAATTTTAATAATAGGCTTATGATGGTTTTGTTGACCGGTTAATAGAAAGGAATGATTAATGAAATTAAAATTAAGCTTTATGCTATTAATATCAATCTTTATATTTGTAAGTCCAAAAATTTGTTTGGCTAAAGAAATAACGATTGATAATGTTAAACACAATGTAACATCAACTTTAAAAGGAGATGGATATATTTATGATGCTAGTAAAAATGCAATTACTTTAACTAATGCTAATTTACAATCTATTAAAACACCTGATAATTTAACTGTTGTTCTTGAAGGAGAAAATACGTTAAATATTAATAAAACTTCTACATCAGTTGCAATTGAAGCTAAAAAGTTACAAATAGAAGGTAATGGCTCTTTGGATATTACTTCAAGTGGAAAGGGAATAGCAGGAGAAACTATTTTTCTAAATGGTGGAAATATCAAAATAAATTCATCAGGTATCCCAATTGTAGTTACCTCTGGTGACATTGTAATTTATAATACAAATTTAGAAGTTGATACATCTAAAGTAGTTATTCAAGCAATTAGTGGAGGAACATTTTTAAATAATGTTAATATTCTTGTTAAAAATGCACTTAATGTTTTTAATACTCAATATTTATACTTAACAGATACAAAATTAAATGTTTTAAAATGTACAGATTTTATGTTTTCTGATTCTATTGAAATTTATGTAAATCGTTATAGTAAATTAAATATTTATACAGAAAATGGTAATGTTTCTAAAAAGAATTTTATATTAGATAAAGGACTTTCAATCTCAACTAGTGAAGATGGAACAACTTGGAAGAATTTTTCATCATCTAATTCCGATAAATATTTAAAAATAGAAGGTGAGAGTAAAACTTTAACCGAAGAAGAATTAAAAAGATTAGAAGATGAATTAAAAGAAAAACAACAGGAATTAAAAGAATTAGAAGAAAAAATAAAAAGAAAGGAAGAAGAATTAAATGCAAAAGAAGAAGAATTAAGAGAAACTGAAAAATCTTTAGAAAATAAAAATACAGAACTAACTTCTAAAGAAAAAGAATTAAATAATCGAGAAGATTTTTTAAATCAAAAGGAGGAAAGATTAAATACAAAAAGTCAAGAATTAAAAGATAAAGAAGATGAGTTAAATAAAAAAGAAAATAGTTTAAGAGAATTAGAAAATAAACTTCTAGAAAAGGATAATACTTTAACAGAGAAAGAAAAAGACCTTTTAGAACGAAGTAAAAGTTTAGATGATATTAAAAAAAATCTTCAAACTAGGGAAGAGGAGTTATTAAAAAGAGAAAAGAAATTAGATGAAGATGAAAAAGCTTTAAAACTTAAGCAAGAAGAACTAACAAGAAGAGAAAATAATTTATTACCAACAGAAGAAGAATTAAACAATCGAGAAAAACTATTAACTGAAAAAGAAAAAAGATTATCTGAAGAATCCTCGAATTTAAATGCTAAAGAAAAAGAATTAGAATATTTAGATAGAGTTTTAAGTACTAAAGAAGCAACTTTAAAAGGGAGAGAAGAAGATTTAAATAACTGGTTTACTTCGTTAGATGAAAAAGAAAATTCAATTGATTCTAGAGAAAAAAATGTAACTTCTAAAGAAAACGATTTAAATAATCGTGAAACTAATTTGAATACACGTGAAGATTCTTTAAATTCTCGTGAAAATACTTTGAAAAGTAATCAAGAGGATTTAGAAAATAGAAATTTAGAATTTAATCTAAAAAATGATAAATTAGAATATGATCGAAATGTTTTAGAAAATGAAACAAAAGATTTAAATAATTTAAAAAGTAATCTTCAAGATGTAAAAAATGATTTGTTAAATAAAAATGATGAAATAAATCAAAAACTTTTATTATTAGAAGAATTTGAAAAAAGTTTGAATAATAAGGATTTAGAACTAAAAAGAAAGGAGGAAGATTTAAGTTATGTTAAAACTACTTATAATGTTAATTCAAAACCTCTTAATACTATAAAAGAAGAATCATCAAATAAATTTATATTTATACCTTTTATACTATTATTAATTGGTTTAATTATAGGAATATATTTTTTCTTAAAAAGAAATAGGAGGGTTTATGGATAAATTAAATGATTTAAAAATGTTTTTCTATAATCATAAAAAAATAGTTATAATATCATTTTTGCTTTTAATAAGTCTTTCTATAACTTTAGTGTTTTTAAAAAAAGATAAATATAAATCAGAGAGTATAGTTTATGAAAATCTTTTATCGAGAGATAATGAATTAGAAAAAGAAGAAGAAGAAATTTATTATTATGTTGATATAAAAGGAGAAGTTATAACACCTGGTGTTTATTCACTTAGTAAAGGGAAAAGAGTAGTTGATGCAATTAATTCTGCAGGAGGTGTTACTCAAAATGCTGATACGTCTTTGCTTAATTTAAGTTTAGAATTAGAAGATGGTATGGTTATAATTATTTATTCTAAAGATGAAATAAAAAATTATCAAAAAGTTTCAACTGAAGAAAATAAAAAAGAAGAAATTTGTAATGGCAAAGTTGTTAATAATGCTTGTATTGTGAATAGTAAAACAACGGTTGTTAATAATGCTGGAGAAAAAAAAGAAAATGAGAAAAAAGATAATAATATAAATAATTCAGAAACTTCATCAAAAGAAAACAACAATAAAGATATAGCAAGTGAAAAGATTAATATAAATACAGCTTCTCTTGAAGAACTTATGTTGTTATCTAAAATAGGAGAGAGTAAAGCTTTAGCAATAATTAATTATCGTAAAGAAAATGGTTTATTTAAAACTATTGAAGATATAAAAAATGTAAGTGGTATAGGGGATAAAATCTTTGAAGAGATTAAAGCCTATATTACAATCTAAAAAGTTTTACTTAATTTTAATAATATTAACATTTAGCTATTTAATTTTAATGACTAAAATTATAAGATATGAGAGTATCTATAATCCTAATGATAAAGAATTTATAGGTATAATTTATAGTATAAAAAAAACAGATTATGGATATTCTCTAACTTTAAAAGCTAAAGAAAAATTAATAGTTTATTTAAAAGATAATGATTATAATTTAGGAGATTTAGTTTATATAAAAGGAGATTTAGAAAAACCAAAGAATAATACAGTTTTAAACAATTTTAATTATAAGGAATATTTATATCATAATAAAATATTTTATATTTTGAATGCTAAAGAAATAAAAGTTTTAAAAGAAAATGAAAATATTATTTATAAACTAAAAAATAATTTACTAAAATATTTAGATACTTTTAAATCAAATAATTATTTAAAATCTTTTATCCTAGCTGATACTTCTTATTTGGATAATGAAATTTATAATTCTTATCAAATAAATGGAATTTGTCATTTATTATCAATTGGAAGTACTCATATAACTTTTTTAAGTATCTTTTTGTTATATATTTTTAAAAAATTAAAATTTAAGGAAGTAATTTCTTATTTAATTATGTTTATAATTATTTTTATTTATTTACTTTTAACTGATTTTCAAGTTGCTATTCTAAGAGTTTATTTATACATGATTTTAAGTTTTCTAAATAAAAAATTAAAATTTGATTTAAAACCTATAAATTTATTTTTATTAGTAATATCTTTAACTTTATTTTTAAATCCCTTTTATATTTATCATCGAGGCTTTTTATATTCTTATAGTATTAGTTTTATTTTGATACTAAACAAAGATAATTTAACTGGTAATTATTTTAAAAAGATACTAAAAATATCTCTTATATCGTTTTTATATAGTATACCTTTTAATATATATTTTAATTATTCTCTAAATTTATTTAGTGTTTTATATAATTTAATTTATGTTCCAAGTTTTAATTTAATTGTTTTCCCCTTATCTTTACTAACAGTTATTTTTCCATTTTTAGATAATATATTTTATTTAGTTGTAAAAAATCTTAATAATCTTTCTTTTTTTCTTAATAAAATTGATATTGGAATAATTGTTTTAAGAAAAATATCAATTATAGTATTAATTATTTATTTAGGAATATTTGCTTATTTAATAAAGGAATTAAGTAAAAAGAAATTTAAAACTTTAATAATTATTTTTATAATTTTATTACTCCATGTTCATATAAATGATTTTATAAAGGAAAATTTCTTTATGATAATTGATGTTAATCAAGGTGATTCTAGTTTATTTTATAGCAATAATAAAACTATTTTAATTGATACTGGTGGATTATATAAGAAAAATAATGTTGTAAAAACAATTACTATGTTGCAATCTTTAGGAATTTCCAAAATAGATTATTTGTTTTTAACTCATGGTGATTATGATCATATGGGAGATAGTCTTTATTTGGTTTCACATTTTAAAGTTTTGAATGTTGTTTTTAATAGTAACACTTTTAATGCTTTAGAAAGTGATTTATTAGAACTGTTAAAAGAAAAAAAGATAAATTATAGTATTGGCTATCAAGGTATGACATATAAATTTAATAACATTAAGATTTTCTTATTGAATAAAAGTTATGATAATGAAAATGATTCTAGTTTGATAATGTATATTCTTTTTAATGATAAAAAGATTTTAATGATGGGAGATGCTAGTACAAAAGTTGAAAATGAATTACTTAAAAAATATAATATTTCAGATATTGACTTTTTTAAAGTTGGACATCATGGTTCTAATACTAGTTCTAGTGAATATTTTATTAATAGTATAAAACCAAAATATGCTTTTATATCTGTTGGAAAAAATAATTTATATGGACACCCTAAAAAGGAAACCTTAGATAATTTATCTAAAAGTCGAATTTATAGAACAGATAAAGATGGTAGTATACTAATAAAATTTAAGGATAATAATTATTTAATAAAAAATTATGCACCATAGATAAAAAATAGTATAAAACCTATACATATTCATATAATATTAAAGGTTAAAAAGATGAACGATTATTGTTTAGTGTCATATAATATATTGTGACGCTTAACGTGTTAAGCGTTTTATATAGATTAGGAATTTTATTCCGAGAAAGGGACTATATCAAAATTAAGTGATTGATTTTATATCAGTCTCTTTTTTTATATTATTTGGATTATCTATTATATTAAAACTGTATTGGAATTTTATCTTTGTTTTGTTATAATAAAGAAGAAAGATGATGATGAATTCATTATTTTAAGAAAGAGGCAGATATGAATAAGATATTTTTATATTTTCTTTTATTTTTAATATATTCTTTTATGGGATGGTTAATGGAAGTAATTTTAACTGTTATCAAAGAACATAAATTTGTTAACCGAGGATTTTTAATAGGTCCATATTGTCCTATATATGGTTCTGGTTGTCTTTTAATTATAATTTTACTTAATAGATATTTAGATTCTCCAATCATTCTTTTCTTTATGGCAATTATAATTTGTTCAATTCTTGAATATTTAACTAGTTATGTTATGGAAAAAATATTTAATGCAAGATGGTGGGATTATAGTGATAAAAGATTTAATTTAAATGGGAGAATTTGTTTAGAAACCATGATTCCATTTGGAGTTTTAGGTACTTTGATTACCTATGTTATTAATCCTTTTTATGTTAAAATTTTAAGTTCAATTCCAGAAATTATTTTAAATATTATAGCAATTATTTTATTTTTAGTATTTATAACTGATATTGGAGTTTCTTGTAACGTTGTTACAACATTGAAGAAAGAAATTAAAAAGGCTGAAAAAGATCAAACTGAAGAAATTACTAAGAAAATTAGAGCAGTTCTTGGTAAAAGAAGTATTTTACATAGACGTTTGGTTCATGCTTTTCCTAATTTAAAAACTTCGCGAGAAATATTACTTGAACTTCAAGCAAAAGTTAATAATGCTATTGAAAAAATTGATAGTAAGAAAAATAGAGGTTAGTTATGGCAAATATAAATGATTATTTAGAATGGAGAGGGGATATTCCTTTCAATAAAAATTTTCCTTTTAATGAAATTGATAGTATGATTTTAGCAAGATTTTCTTATTTATTATTTGATAGAATTAAATTAGAAAAGAAAGAAACAATTAAAGATATTTCTTTAAAGATGAAAGATTTTAAAAATGAAGAATTTTTATATAATGGAGATAAAGAATTAATTACAAATTTAGGAGAAAGTAAGAGATTTAATAATTTAATTGTAACAGATTATGTGAAAAATAATGATAAAGCTCGTGAAAAACAATTTGGTGCTATTACAATTCATTTACCTAATCGAGAGATTTATATATCTTATATTGGAACGGATATGACAATTTATGGCTGGAAAGAAGATTTCAATATGGGATTTATGGAAAACGTTCCTTGTCAAATAGCAGGACTAGAATATCTAAAAAAAATAACTAAAAAATATCCAACTAAAAGAATAAGAATAGGAGGACATTCTAAAGGAGGAAATGTAGCAGTATTTGCAGCAATTAGTAGTCCTCTTGAAATTCAAAAGAAAATTATTAAAGTCTATAATTATGATGGTCCAGGATTCAATAAAAAGATAATTGAAAAATATGAAAATCAAAAGATTTTAGAAAAAATAGAAACTTATATACCACAAGATTCAATTATTGGTAGAGTGTTATATCATAAGGAAAAAACAACGATTGTTTTAAGTCTTGAAAAAGGAATATTAGAACACGATATTTTTTCTTGGCAAGTATTTAAAGATGATTTAATAAAATTAGCTAAAAATACTAATATGAGTGAAACTATTGATAAGACTTTAACTGATTGGATTGAAAATACAACTGATATAGAAAGAGAAATATTAGTTGATTCAATATTTGATTTATTTTATTCAACTGATTCTAATACTTTTATGGATTTAGTATCAAATTTAAAAGATAATATTCCTAAAATTATGAAAAGATATAGTGTAATAGCACCTTCTGAAAAGAAACTAATTGGTGAAATGATTATGAGAATAGTTAAAGCTTATATGAATATTGTTAAGAAGGAAAATTTGGATAAAATTGAGAATATAAAAAGTGAATATATTAAAAAAGGAAAATCAAAATTAGAAGAGTTAGACGAAAAATATTTAAGAAAAATAAAAACGGAATTTCAAAAAACAATTAATAATGAGAAAGAACGGTTGAAAAGCTAATAATCCTTGAAAAATAAGGAAAAATAAAGAATTTAAATGATGCCTAAAGGACTTGACTTGTAAGTTTACAGTCAAGTCTTTTAAATTTTTTTAAGACTATTTTCCTTTAAAAATAACGGTTTAAAAAAGTTTAAAAAATATTAAATGTAAATTTTTTGTAATTGTTGCAATTGCAACACTAAAAAGTGATTTTCCTTTGCTATAATTTGGTTATCGTAGGAGGATTAGAAATATGAAAATTATTAAACGAGATGGTACATTCGTTGATTTTGAACCAGAAAAAATTGAAAATGCTATCAACAAAGCAAATGCTGAAGTTGATGAAGAAGAGAGAGTTTCAGAAACCCAAATTAAAAATATTGTTAGATATATAGAGAAGTTAAATAAAAAAAGAATTCTTGTTGAAGATGTTCAAGATATAATTGAAAAGAGAATTATGGCTCTTGGAAAGTATGAACTTGCAAAAAAATATATAACATACCGTTATACAAGAGAGTTAGTAAGAAAGGCTAATACAACTGATAGAACGATTAAAGAATTAATCAATGGAGAATCTGAGTATTGGAATACTGAAAATTCTAATAAGAATGCTAAAGTTGTTACTGTTCAAAGAGATTATTTAGCAGGAATTACTAGTACAGATATTACAAGAAGATTTTTACTTCCTGAAGATATTGTAAAGGCACATGACTCTGGAATTATTCATTTTCATGATGCTGATTACTTTGCTCAAAATGCTCTTCATAACTGTGATTTAATTAATCTTGAAGATATGCTTCAAAATGGAACGAATATAAATGGAGTTATGATTGAAAAACCTCATCGTTTCTTAACGGCTATGACAATTGCAACTCAGTTAATAACTGCAGTTTCATCAAGTCAGTATGGAGGTTGTACAGTATCTTTAACACATTTAGCACCATTTGTAAGAGATAGTTATAATTTTTATTTAGATAAATATAAAAAGAGAAAATTTAAAAAAGCTGAATGTGAAAAATATGCTAAAGAAGATTTACGTAAGGAAATTATTGATGGTGTTCAAACTTTTCAATATCAAATTAATTCAATGACAACTACTAATGGTCAAGCTCCATTTTTAAGTGTTAATATGTATTTAGGTGAAACTGAAGAATACAAAGAAGAACTTGCAATGATTATCGAAGAAGTTTTAAATCAAAGAATCAAAGGTATGAAAAATGAAAAAGGTGTTTATATAACTCCGGCTTTTCCTAAACTATTATATGTACTTGAAGAAGATAACATAAAAGAAGATGGAAAGTACTATTATTTAACTGAACTTGCTGCTAAATGTACAGCAAAAAGAATGGTACCAGATTACATATCTGAAAAAGTAATGAAAGAATTAAAAATAAATGAATTAGGAGAAGGAGAATGTTATCCTTGTATGGGTTGTCGTAGTTTCTTAACTCCTGATAGAAGTATTTCTCTTGGAAATATTGCTAAAGCTAAAAACTATGTTCCAGGAAAAGGAAAATATTATGGTAGGTTCAATCAAGGTGTTGTAACAATCAACTTACCAGATGTTGCTTTAACTTCTGAAAAAGATATGGATAGATTCTGGGAGATTCTTGATGAAAGACTAGACCTTTGCCATAGAGCTCTTAAAATTCGTCATGATAGACTTTCTCATGCAACAAGTGATATAGCTCCTATCTTATGGCAACATGGTGCTCTTGCAAGACTTGAAAAAGGTGAATCAATTCATGAACTATTACATCATGGATATTCAACGATTTCTCTTGGTTATGCTGGTTTATATGAATGTGTAAAATATATGACAGGACATTCTCATACTGATGGTGGCAAGGGCCATGATTTTGGAATTGAAATTATGGAACGACTAAATGATGCTTGTAAAAAATGGAAAGCTGAAGAAGATATTGATTACTCTGTTTATGGAACACCAATTGAATCTACGACTTATAAATTTGCTAAGAATTTAAAAGAAAGATTTGGGGTTATTAAGGGTATAACCGATAGAGATTATATTACTAATTCATATCATGTACCAGTATTTGAAGAAATTGATGCTTTCAAAAAATTAAAACTTGAAAGTGAATTTCAAAAATTATCTCCAGGAGGAGCAATCTCTTATATTGAAACACCTAATATGCAAAATAATATTGATGCTGTTCTTGAAATTATTAAATTTATTTATGATAACATTATGTATGCTGAACTTAATACTAAGAGTGATTATTGTCAAGCATGTGGATATGATGGAGAGATTTTACTAGATGATAAATTAGAATGGTATTGTCCAAATTGTGGCAACAGAAATCATGATACATTAAATGTTGCTAGACGTACATGTGGTTATATAGGAACTAATTTCTGGAATAAAGGAAGAACTCAAGAGATAAAAGAAAGAGTTCTACATGTTGATAATAAAGTTGATGAAAAATAGAAAGTGACGTGATAAAGTGAGATACAATTTAATTAGAAAAATGGATATAGCCGATGGTCCAGGAATTCGTGTTTCAATATTTTTACAAGGATGCGAATTTCATTGCAAAAATTGTTTTAATAAAGAAACATGGGATTTTGAAAAAGGGAAAGAATTTACGCAAGATACAATTAACAGAGTTTTAGAATTAGCAGAAGAAGATTATGTTGAAGGCTTATCTATTCTTGGAGGTGAACCAATGCATCCAAGAAATATTGAAGGAACAATCTCACTTGCTAAAGCATTTAAAGAAAAATATCCAAAGAAAGATATTTGGATTTGGACTGGTTATTTATATCAAAATATTGTTAATAAAGATATTTTAAATTATGCTGATGTAATTGTTGATGGAAGGTATCAAGAAGAACTTCATGATTTTAGATTAAAATATCGAGGTTCTTCTAATCAAAGAGTAATTGATGTTAAAGAAAGTGTTAAAAAAAATGAAATTTGTCTTTTAGAAGAAGCCATGCAACTTAATTGATAAGATTATTAAAAAAGTTTTACCGTTTGGTAGAACTTTTTAGTTTTTATGAAGATAAAAACTATATTGCAAGTTTTTAAATTTCTTAATATAATATTGTTAAAGAGGTAGGACTTATGAAATATATAACTTTTGCAGTACCATGTTATAATTCAGAAAATTATATGGAACATTGCATTGAAACCTTATTAACAGGTGGCGATGATGTAGAGATTATTTTGATAAATGATGGTAGCACCGATAAAACAAAGAAAATAATAGATAGATATGCTAAAAAATATCCAAATATCATTAGAGCAGTTCATAAAGAAAATGGTGGTCATGGTTCAGGTGTTAATAAGGGATTAGAACTTGCAACAGGACTTTATTATAAAGTAGTTGATTCTGATGATTGGGTTTCAAGTAGTGCTTTAAAAAAAGTTTTAAAAGCAATAAAAAAACTTGAAAGTGATAAAACTTTAGTTGATTTATTTATTGTTAATTATGTTTATGAAAATGAAGATAGTAAACCTCGAACAATAAAGTATTTAAAAACTTTACCTGTTTCTAAGGTTTTTGATTGGAAGATGGTAGGTAAATTTAAAATAGATGAATATTTACTTATGCATTCTATAATTTATAAGACAGATTTTTTAAGAGATACAGGTTTAAAACTTCCTTTACATACTTTTTATGTTGATAATTTATTTGCTTATTATCCAATGCCTAAAGTTAAAACAATGTATTATTTAGATGTTGATTTTTATCGTTACTTTATAGGTAGAAGTGATCAATCAGTTAATGAAAAAGTAATGATTGGAAGAATTGAACAACAATTATTTATTACTAAGACAATGTTAGAATATTTTAATCCTTATGATTACGTTAAAGAAAATAAGCGTTTAACAAAATATTTAATTCATTATTTAGACATTATGATGGCTGTTTCAACAATTCTGTGTCAAGTTTCAGGAACCAAGAAAAATCTAAATTATAAACATGATTTATGGAAATATTTAAAGAAAAAAAATAAAAAATTATATCTAACACTTTGTTTTTCGTTATCAGGTTTGACGAGATTTCCGAGATTTATTTCTGTTCGAGTCTATTGCATTGTACAAAAAAAATATAAATTTAATTAAAAAGGATAAAGTATGAAATATGATATTATAATAGTTGGGTGTGGATTTGCTGGTAGCACGTTAGCTAGAAAGTTTGCAAATGCCAACAAAAAAGTTTTAATTTATGAAAAAAGAAATCATATTGGTGGCAATATGTATGAAGAAATTCTTGAAAATGGTGTACGGGTTCATAAGTATGGTCCGCATATTTTTCACACAAATAATAAAATTGTTTTTGATTTTTTAAAAAAATATAGTGATTGGTATTTTTATGAACATAAAGTATTAGGAAAAATTAATGATAATTTAGTACCTATTCCTTTTAATTTTAAATCAATAGAACTTTTATATAATCAAGAAAAGGCAGAAAAAATTAAGAAAAAGTTACAAGAAAAGTATCCAAATGTTAAAAAAGTTTCTATTCTTGACTTGATAAATGATTCTGATCCTACGATAAAAAAATTAGGTGAATTTGTCTATAAAAATGTATTTGAAAATTATACAGCTAAACAATGGAATATTCCAATTTCGGAAATTGATAAATCTGTAATTAATCGAGTTCCTGTTATTTTAGGATACGATGATAGATATTTTCAAGATAAATATCAATATATGCCAAAAGATGGTTATACAAAAGTATTTGAAAATCTTTTAAATCATAAAAATATAACTTTAGAATTAGAACATAATGCCTTAGAAGATATAAAAATAAAAGATAATAAAATTTATTTAGATAATAAAGAATATAAAGGAATAGTAATTTATACAGGAGAAATAGATGAACTTTTTGAATATAAATATGGAGCTTTACCTTATCGTTCTTTGAATTTAGTTTTTGAAAATTATGATATGAATTATTATCAATCAAGAGCAGTTATCAATTATCCTAATGAAGAATTATTTACTAGAATTACAGAATTTAAATATTTAACGAATCAAATTATTGATAAAAAAACAACTATTTTAAAAGAATACCCAAAGACTTATGACTATAAAGATAAAAATAATTTACCATATTATGCAATTATCAATGAAGAAAATTTAAAAAAATATAATCAATATAAAGATTTAGTTTCTAAAATACCTAATTTATATTTATGCGGAAGATTAGCTGAATATAAATATTACAATATGGATGCAGTTATTGAAAGAGCATTGAATTTATATTTAGAAATTATGAAATGAGAAAGATAGTTAAGATACTTTTTAATTAGGAGCTTGAAGAAAAAGATAAATATGTAAAATCAATATAAAATATTATATTACTAAAAAATAAACCTATGGTGTGTTTAAATAAATTCTTTTTTGTGATAATTTTATCTTAAGGGAGGAATTATGAATCAAGAGAAAATCGGGAAATTTATTGCACTTTCTCGGAAAAGAAAAAATTTAACACAAGAAGCATTAGCTGAGAAACTTGGAGTCAGTAAAAATGCTGTTTCTAAATGGGAACGGGGTTTATCTTTAATGGATATTTCTTTATTAAAACCATTAAGTCAACTATTAGATATTTCTATTTTAGAACTTTTAAATGGTGAAGAAATAGAAAAAGAAGAAAGAGATAAAAAAAGTGAAAAACTTTTAATTGAGACAATTGATTATTCAAATGAAAAAATAAAAAAAGTCAAAAAGAATAAGAAAATTTTAGTTTTAATAACTATTGTCGTAACAATTTTAAGTTTTATTATCTTAGATACTATTGTTGCTTTAATATCAATTAATAGTCCACTTTTAAGTTTTAAAAAAGAGTTAGAAGGGGATAGTTATGTTGATAAAGGTCTTATTTTAAATACATACTATTGTAAAGAAAAAGATATTGTAACTGTTTATCAAAAGTTAAATTCAACTTATTTTAGATGTCCAATAGAGACTGAAGAGGAAAATAAAATCTTTGAAACAACGAAATACCTTTATAGTTTAAAAAATAATCCTGAAGAATTATTAGAACAATTAGACTTATCTTTTTATGGTCATTACAAATATGAAATTAAAAATAACAGTTTATTAATTACTTATAAAGATGAAGAAGGATTTGGAAATATTTTAACTAATGATATAAAAGTAAAAGAAAAAACAATTATTATGTTAACCTTACTTGACGATATTAAAAGTGTTGAATGGAAAATATTAAACGATAATAAAAAAATTACAATTGATAGTTTAAAAGATATATATGGTAATTTAAAAAATTATAGTAAAAGTGAAGAAAGTTTTCAAAAATTACTTATTAATTTATATTATTATGAAGTAGAAGAACCAATAACATCAAGTATTATTAAAGTAACTTCTGAGAAAATAAACTTTAAAGTTAAAAATAATTCAAATAAAAATTTTAATTATGGAGAGTCTTATAGTTTAGAAAAATTAGATGATGGTAAATTTATATGTATTAATAAAGATATGAATTTTAATCTTCCATCTTATAATCTAAAATCTGGTATGTCTATTAATTATGAATATAGTTTTAATAAAAAACTTGAAAAAGGAACTTATCGAATTGTGAAAGAATATATTGAATCAAAAAATAACGATAATGAATATGGAAAAAAATATTACGTTTTAGTTAATTTTGTAATTGAATAGTTATTGCATGATAAAATATAATTTGCTATACTGAAATAGTAAGGAGTTTTACTTATGGAAAAAAAGAAAAAAGAAAAAATTTGGGGAAGAGGTTTATTTAATTTTATAACAGCTTTTTTAGAATGTGCTTTTATAGTTGCTATTATTTGTAATACTGTTGCAATTTCTACTTCATTAGTTTCATTATTTATAGATATAAAAAATGATAATCTTGATAATTATTATGAAACTTTTGTTCCTAATATAGAACATGAAGATAGATTAGTTTATGATTTTAAAGATGTGTGGTCTAGTGACGATGTAGCAAGAATTGAAAATGGAGAAGTGAAACCAGAAGAAATAGTAGCTGGAGCTTGGTTTTCAATGGTTTCTATTGAAATTGCTTTATATTCTATAATAGTAGTTTTGAAAAATTCAAGAAGATTTTTAAAGAAATGTCAGGAGAATGCTTTCAAAGAAGAAAATATTGCTATTTTACATAAGATGAAAAGATATCTAATTTTAAGTTTTATAGTACCATTTATTATTTCTATTATATCAATTATTTTCTCAAGCATTTCATTTAATTATTATCTAAGTATATTTACAGTTTTAGCTTTATATGCTTTATTTGATTTTGTTGAGTACTTAATAAGAAAAGGTATTGAATTAAAACCAGTAAAAAAAGAAAAAGAAGCCTAGTAAAAATAAATTAAAATTTTTCAAGAGAATGAATTAAAAAATCATCTCTTTTTTTATACTTAAATATTTTCCTTACGAATTTGTAAGGTTAAGCAATTAATTAAATGATATAATATAAATAGGTGGTTTACTATGGCAAGAATAATGATTGTAGAAGATGATTTAATTACGGCTAATGAATTAAAAGAACTTTTAGAAAATAATGGCTATCAACCAATTGTATTAAAAGATTTTAAAAATTCATATAATGAAATAATAAATGCAAAACCAGATCTAATTCTTTTGGATATTAATATACCTTATTTAAATGGTGAAAAAATTCTTGAAAACTTAAGAAAAGAAATTAATACTCCAATTGTTATGGTTACAAGTAAAAATTCTGAGATAGATGAAGCACTTTCTATTTCTTATGGAGCAGATGACTATATAACTAAACCTTATAATCCTAATATTTTATTACTTCGACTAGGTGCTGTTTTAAAAAGAAGCAACCAAATTTCTAATATTTTAATTTACAAAGATTTAAAAGTAAATATTCAAAAAGGTGTTATAGAAAAAGATAATAAAGAAATTACTTTAACCAAAAATGAAATGTTAATATTTTCTTATCTTTTAGCAAATCAAAATAAGATTGTTACTCGTGAAGAATTAATGACAACTTTATGGAACAATAATGAGTTTATAAATGATAATGCTTTAACTGTTAATATTAGCAGATTAAGAAGTAAATTAAGAGATTTAGGATTAGAAGAAATTATTGAAACAAGAAAAAAAGAAGGATACATATTATTATGAAATTTTCAAAATATATAAAAGATAAACGTTATTTAATTATTATTTTTTTAGTAACTTATATTTTAATTATTTTAAATTTATTGGCTTATAAAACTGATAAATATTTAATCATTTCCATATCTTTATTATTAATTATCATGGTTTTAAGTTTTTTATTTATTGATTACTTTAGAAAGAAAAAGTTTTATCAAGAATTAGTAAATAATACAAAAAAGTTAGATAAAGCTTATTTAGTTTTAGAAACAATTTTAAAACCTGATTTTTATGAAGGAGAATTAGTAAGTGATATTTTATTTGATATTAATAAATCGATGATTGAAAATGTTAAAATTTATGAAGATCAGTTAATAGACTTTAAAGATTATATTGAAATGTGGATACATGAAGTTAAAATTCCCCTTGCAAGTTTAGTTTTAACTATAAATAATCATAAAGATAAATATTCAAAAAAAGCCTTAAATAGTTTAAGAAGATTAGAAGATTCTATTGATAAAGTTTTATATTATGTTAGAAGTGAAGAATCCTGGAAAGATTATTTTATTAAAGAAGTTAATTTAGGAGATATAATTAAAAACGTTGGACTTAAAAATATGGAAGATTTATTAGATAATAAGATTGATTTTAAAGTTTTTAACGTTGATTTTAATGTAGAAACTGATGCTAAGTGGTTAGAATTTATTTTAAATCAAATTGTAAATAACAGTATTAAATACAAAAGAAATATAAAAAATTCTTATATTAAAATAGAAGCAATTAATGATAAAGATAAAGTAGTTTTAAAGATTACAGATAATGGAATAGGAATACCAAAATCTGATTTGAAACAAGTTTTTGATAAAACTTTTACAGGTCAAAATGGAAGATATAAGATAGTATCAACAGGTATGGGGTTATATATTGCTAAAAGTTTATGTCAAAAGTTAGGTCATGAAATTACAATTGATTCCGTTTTAAATTCTAAAACTGAAGTTTCTATAATATTTTTTAAAAACAATTATTATGAAGTTTTAAAATGATTACAAAATTGTAAGATTAAATAATATTAAAAAAACGACAAATAAAAAGAAATATCGTATATTTTAAGTGAAAGGAGAAATTATGGAAAAAATATTAGAAGTTAAAAATATTGAAAAATATTATGGTAATAAATCTTCTTTAACTAAAGCAATTGATGGTATTTCTTTTGATATTGAAAAGGGAGAATTTGTTGCTATTATGGGTTCATCGGGAAGTGGCAAAACAACACTTTTAAATTTAGTTTCAACAATAGATAAAGTAACAAGTGGACATATTTTAGTTGAATGTCTTGATATTACTAAATTAAAGGGAGAAGAATTAAATAAATTCAGAAGAGAACAATTAGGTTTTATCTTTCAAGATTTTAATTTGTTAGATACGCTTACTGCTTATGAAAATATTGCTCTTTCTTTGGCTATTTTAAATATGCCATACAAAGAAATTGATGAAAAAGTTAGAAAGGTTGCTAAAGAACTTAACATTTTAGGAGTTTTAGAAAAATATCCTTATGAGATGAGTGGGGGAGAAAAGCAAAGAGTTGCTAGTGCTAGAGCGGTTATTACAAATCCAAAATTGATACTTGCTGATGAACCAACTGGGGCACTTGATTCGAAATCTTCAAAGATGTTACTTGAAAAATTTAATTATTTAAATAATGATTTAGGTGCAACTATTTTAATGGTAACTCATGATGCTTTTACAGCCTCTTACGCTAGTCGTGTAATTTTTATTAAAGATGGAAAGATTTTTAAAGAGATTAATCGAGGAGATGATAACAGAAAAGAATTCTTTGATAAGATTATAGATGTAGTAACTTTACTTGGTGGTGACTTAAATGATGCTTTGTAAGTTATCTTTAAAAAATATTAAGAAAAGTATAAAAGACTATGCTATTTACTTTTTTACACTTATTCTAGGAATTTCTATTTTTTATGTTTTTAATGCTTTAGAAAGTCAAACAGTTTTAATGGATGTATCATCATCTACTAGAGATATTATTAAACTTATGATGACTATTGTTTCAAGCGTTAGTGTTTTTGTTTCGTTTGTCTTAGGTTTCCTAATTATTTATGCTTCAAGATTTTTAATGAAAAGAAGAAGCAAAGAGTTTGGTATTTATTTAACCTTAGGAATATCTAAAAGAAAAATTTCAATGATTCTATTTTTAGAAACACTTTTTATTGGTATTTTATCACTTTTAGTAGGTCTTGGTTTAGGAATTATTGCATCTCAAATTATGAGTTTACTAGTTGCTAATATGTTTGAGGCTAATCTTACGAAGTTTACTTTTATATTCTCAGCATCATCTGCTATTAAAACAATTATTTATTTTAGTATCATGTATTTAATCGTGATGATTTTTAATACCTTAAGTGTTAGTAAATGTAAATTAATTGATTTATTAAATGGAGCTAAAACAAGTGAAAAAGTAAAACTTAAAAATCCTTATCTTTGTATCATTATATTTATTATAGCAGTTATTGTACTAGGAAAAGCCTATCATATGGTAACAGCAGAATTTTTAACATTACAAGAAGTTGATGATATCATAAAACCAATTATCATGGGTGTAATATCTACATTTTTAATCTTTTGGTCTTTATCAGGCTTAATTTTAAGAATTGTTCAAAGTATAAAAAGATATTACTATAAAGGTCTAAATAGTTTTACCTTAAGACAATTTTCAAGTAAAATTAACACAACTGTATTTGGGACAACGATTATTTGCTTAATGTTATTTGTAACTATTTGTCTATTATCATCTTGTCTTACTATCAAAAATTCCATGAATAAAAATATCCGAGAACTTGCACCCGTTGATGCTATGTTTTCCCAAAATATAAATATGAATAAAAATTATGAATATTATAAAAATTATGGATATAATGACTTACAAATCAAGAATTCTAATTATACAGCCAAGGAAATGTTTGAATTATATAATTTTGATATTACTTCTTATTTTAAAAATTATATAGAAGTAAATACTTATGCAACTAAAGATTTAACAATGAATAATACTTTAGGTTCATTACTAGATTATGTTAGAACTAATTTTCCATTTTTAGCTTATGATACAATGGAAACAATCATGAAAATAAGTGATTATAATAAAGTAGCTAAGTTTTATGGTATAGATGAATACTTTTTAAATGATAATCAGTATATGATTGTTGCTGATTTCAATTCAATGGTTGAAATTAGAAATATTGCTTTAAAAAATAAAGAACAAATTAGTTTATTTGGTCATACTTTAAATCCTAAATATGAAAATTGCCAAGATGGCTTTTTAGAAATGTCTAGTAATCATATTAATACAGGAATTATATTAGTTCCTGATAATGTAATCGATGAAGATTATTTATTTAAAAATTATTTGATAGGAAATTATAAAACAAGTGATAAAAATGAAATAATAAAAATTGAAAATAGTATAAATGAACTTGATAAAAGTTCTAAAACTAAAGAATATCTCCTTCCAATTGGTACAACTAAATTATCTATTAAAGAAGCAACCGTTGGATTATCTGCTATGGTAACATTTATTGGTCTTTACTTAGGAATTATATTCTTAATTAGTAGTGCAGCCATTTTAGGTTTAAAAGAGTTATCTGAAAGTAGTGATAACAAAGAAAGGTTTAAAATGCTAAGAAAAATAGGTGTTTCTGAAAAGATGATTAATAAAGCTTTATTTAGACAAATTTTAATTTTCTTTATGTTACCTTTAATTCTTGCAATAATTCATTCAATCTTTGGAATAAAATTTGCTATTCAAATATTAGAAGTCTTTGGTAACGAAGAATTATTACCTTCAATTATCATGACTAGTATCTTTTTAGTTTTAATTTATGGAGGATATTTTCTAATAACCTATAATTCTAGTAAAAATATTATAAAGGAAAGATTCTAATTAAAAATGCAATATATAGAAGCAATTAAAACTTCGATTCTTCTTTTTCCAATTATTGCTTTAATTATTTTAATACCTTTTCTTTTATATCAATATCATCGATACACATCAATTAACCCCTTAAGAGTTTTTATAATTTATTCAATGATATTATATTTAATAACAATTTACTTTTTAGTAATTTTACCTCTTCCTTCTAAAACTGACGTTATAGAAAAAACTGGTATGATAAGACTTATTCCTTTTACTTTTATAAAAGATATCATTTCAAACTCCGAATTCCTTTTAAATGATTCTAGTACTTATTTTAAGTTTTTAACAAAACCAGCCTTCTATACCGTCATTTTTAATATTATCATGATGGTTCCTTTAGGTATTTATTTAAAATATTATTTTAACTGTTCTTTAAAGAAAACAATTTTAATAACTTTTCTTTTAAGTCTTTTCTTTGAATTAACCCAGTTAAGTGGATTATATTTTATTTATCCTTATCCATACCGTGTCTTTGATGTTGATGATTTAATTATTAATACATTAGGAGGAATATTAGGTTATTTTCTTGCTAAGAGATTTTTAAAATTTTTACCTACTCGCGAAGAAATAGATTTTATTTCCTATCAAAAAGGTGAAATTATTTCAGGATTAAGAAGAATTTTTGTTTTTTTCTTAGATATATTTCTTTATTTAATTATAAGTAGTACTGTGAATTTATTTATAAAATGCAAATATTTATATTTAATAATCTTTTTCCTTTATTATGTAATATATCCTTATTTTAAAGAATGTGAGACGTTAGGTAGCAAATTTTTAAAAGTTAGATTAGTTTTTCAAAAAAGACGTTTCTTTAATCTTTTATTTAGAATTATTTTCTTATTCATTTATTACTTTGGTATCTTTTATTTTCTGTTAATATTATCTAATATTTTAAAAAGTAATTTAAATTTAGATGTTATATTTATATATGCTTTTAATTTTTTTGTAATAATTTTTATTATTTGTTTTTATATTATAAATGGTATTTGTCTTTTAAAAAATAAGAAAATGTTTTATGATAGGTTATTTAAAGTAGAATATCAAAATATTTTTAGAAAAAGTTAATTATTTTTAACAGAATGTTAACTTTTTTTTCTAGTTAAAAGGCTTTTAATTTGGTATTCTAAAGATGGAGGTGAAAATGAATTTAGGAGAAAAATTAACTAAGTTAAGAAAGGAGAATAAGTTATCTCAAGAAAAACTAGCCGATATTTTAGGAGTAACAAGACAAACACTTTCAAATTGGGAAAGTGATATTACATCACCTGATTTAAAACAAGCTAAGAAAATTTCTGAAATATTTGAAGTATCTCTTGATGAATTAACAGGTTGTCAAAATTTCTTGGAAAAGAAAATATTAAATACTGAAAAATTAGCCAAAAAGCAAGTTAAATTTACAAAAGTTTTACTATTAACAATTTATATTTTAGTTTTAATAGGTTTACTGTCATTAGGAATTTATTGTTTTACTTTAAGAGATTTTACTAAGCCTTATCAAGAGAACTTCCTATGTGAACATGGTGATGAAAAAATTTCTATTTCTTTAAGTGGGGGAGGTAATCTTTATTATGATGAAGAAAAGCATGAAGAAATTTCAACAGGAGATATATGGAAAGTGATAGCAATTTCATATGAAGGTGATGATAAAGATGGTATAAAAACCGAAATGAGTGCAGGTTATTCTTATAAAGATGCTATTGAATCTCTTAACTACATTAAAAAAGCAATTGTTAGTTTAGGTGGAACTTGTCGTTAGTATAAGTTAGTTTAAATATCTTTAATAGTTATTTAAACTAATTTTTTTTATAAAATTTAAGTGGAACTAAAGACTTTTTCTAAAGAATTTGATACAATTATTTTAGAGTGGGAGATAAAATGAAACATAAAAAATTAATGATAATTATCTCGATTATTTTAATTTTAATTGGTTTAGTTTTGATAATAAAATCTAATGTTAAAAGTAAAAACGATGATAAAAAATCATATGATATTTTAGATAAAAATGAAAGTGAAGATAGAAGTATGGAAATAATTATAAATAATAAAACTTATGATGTTCTTTTAGAAAATAATGAAACAGTTAAAGAACTATTAGAAAAATTACCAGATAAAGTAATGATGACGGAGTTAAATGGCAATGAAAAGTATTATTATTTTAATACAAGTTTTAAAAGTAATCCTGAAAATATTTCTTTAATTGAAACAGGAGACGTAATGTTATATGGGGATAATTGTTTAGTAATATTTTATAAAGATTTTAAAACATCTTATAAATATACAAGAATTGGAAAAATTAAAAATCCTATAGATTTAGAAAAAAATCTAGGAGATAAAGAGGTTGAAGTTAGTTTTAAAAAATAAGATGGTGATTTATGAAAATAGTATTAAAAAAGGTTAAAGATTTAATTTTAAAAAATTTAAAATGGATAATATTATTTCTTTCATTGATAGAATTTCTTTGGTTACTAGAAGGAGTATTTAGTGAAGAAATTTTAGATTTTGATTTAAAAGGATATACACTTATTAAAACTTATTTGATGAGTGATTTTACAACTAGTGTTTTTAAAGTTATAACTAATTTAGGTGGAGGATTATTTATAATTATTTTAGCTTTTTCTTTATTTTTAATTATTAAAAGAAGAGAAGTAGGTTTAGTAATATTTGCTAATCTCGGAATTATAACACTTTTAAATTTACTATTAAAAAATATTGTTTCACGACCTAGACCAAGTGATTTTAGGATAATAGAAGAGAGTGGTTATAGCTTTCCATCTGGACATTCAATGATTAGTATGGCTTTTTATGGTTTATTAATTTATTTAATATATAAAAACTTTAAGAATAAATATATCAAGTGGTCTTTAATTGTTGTTTTAAGTTTATTAATTATTTTAATTGGTATTAGTCGTGTTTATTTAGGTGTTCATTATTTAAGTGATGTTTTAGCAGGATTTTTATTAGCAATTTCTTATTTAATCATTTATATAAGTGTTATAAATAAATATATTTTAGAAAGGAAGTAAGATGATGAAATTATTTAGAAAAAAGATAAGAAAACCTAAAGTAAAAAAGTTAATTAACAGTTTTAAGTATGCTTTTAGTGGTATTTTAAGTTCTATTAAGTCTGAAAGAAATATGAAAATTCATTTAGGGTTTTTAGTTGCTGTAGTCATTTCCGGAATAATTTTTAAAATCAGTTATTATGAGTGGCTTATTTGCTTAATTTTATTTGCTATTGTTTTAGCAGGTGAAATGATTAATACATCTATTGAAACTGTAGTTGATATGCTAATGCCTTATCAAGACGATAAAGCAAAACTTGCCAAAGATATATCAGCTGGTGCTGTTTTAGTTTTAACTTTTATTTCAGCTTTAATTGGTTTAATAATTTTTATTCCTAAATTTTTAGAAATGATAGGGTTATAGTATTATGAATGAGTTTAATAAAACTTTTCTTCTAGAAATGATAAAATCACCAATCGTTATTGCTTTTATTATTATAGGTTTATTTGGTTTATTTTTTTATAAAAAATTTCGTGGATTCATGGGAGAATTTTGGGTTCGAAAAGAATTATCAAAATTACCTAAAAAGGAATATTATGTTTTAAATAATATAATGTTAGAAAGTAGCAGAGGAATGCATCAAATAGATCATATTGTTGTTTCTAAATATGGCATTTTTGTTATTGAAATGAAAAACTTTTTTGGTCTTATTAAAGGAAATGAATATGATAAAAAGTGGATTCAACAATTTCATAATAAGAAGTATTATTTTCAAAATCCCATTCATCAAAATTATGGACATCTTCAGGCTTTAATAGAAATATTAGGATTACAAAAAGATGTTTTTATTCCAATTGTTTGTATTTCAAATCAAGCTAACTTAAAAGTAAAAACTACGAGTAATGTAGTTCAATTAGATTTTTTAATTTCTTTAATAAAATCTTATCAAACTGTTATTGTAAATTGTGATTTGCAAACAATTAAAACAAAATTAGAAATGTTAAATATTAAAGATTATAAAAAAAGACGTCTGCATATTTCAAATATTAAAGAAAATGTTAAAAATGAAGATATGATTTGTCCAAAATGTGGTGGTAAATTAATTGAAAAAAATGGTAAATATGGTAAATTTGTTGGTTGTAGTAATTTTCCTAAATGTCGTTTTGTAAAAAAATGACATCTTTTTATCTATATCATAATCTTTTTTTAATGAATTTCTAATTTACTTTTAACCATAAAAAAATTCCTTCTATATAAAATATAAACGGAATTTTTTTTATAATTTTTTAAATTTATTATTTTTTAGTTTTCAATACAAGATTTTACAAAAGAATCAAATAATGGATGAGGTCTTGTTGGACGTGATTTAAATTCAGGATGGAATTGACAAGCAATAAAATGTTTAAGTTTAGGTATTTCAATTATTTCAACTAAATTACTTTCTTCATTGATACCTGAAAATACCATACCATGTTCTTCTAATAATTCTTTATATTTATTGTTAAATTCATAACGATGTCTATGTCTTTCTTTTATATCTTCAGTTTTATAGTCATTATAAGCAAGAGTTCCTTTTTTTAGTTTACAGTTATAATTTCCAAGTCTTAAAGTACCACCCATATTGATTACTGTTTTTTGATCACTCATTAAATCAATGATAGGTTCTTTAGCAAGTGGATCAAACTCTGTTGAATTTGCTCCTTCTAAATTACAAACATTTCTTGCAAATTCAATAACTGATAATTGCATTCCAAGACAAATTCCAAGAAAAGGAACATTATTTTCTCTTGCATATTTGATAGCTTTAATTTTTCCTTCAATACCACGGTTTCCAAAACCTCCAGGAACTAATATTCCTTTAGTATTTTTAAATATTTCTTTTAAATTAACATTTTCTTTTTCTAAATTTTCAGAGTTTACCCAATTTATATTAACTTTGGTGTGATATTTATAACCTGCATGTCTTAAACTTTCAGCAACAGATAAATAAGCATCGTGAAGTTCAACATATTTTCCAACTAAAGCAATTTCAACTTCTTTATCTAAAGAATCCATTGTTTTAAGTAAATCTTCCCAATATTTTAAATTAGCTTTATTTACTGGTAAATTAAATTGTTTTAAGATTAATTCATCGATTCCTTGTTCATGTAAATTAATTGGAATATCATAGATATTTTTAGCATCAACACAGTCTATAATGTTTTCTTTAGGAATAGAACAGAACAAACTTAGTTTTTCTTTAATAGCATCGCTTGTTGAAAAAGGTGTTCTGCAAACTAAGAAGTTAGGTCTAATTCCCATATTTTGTAAATCTTTAACACTATTTTGAGTAGGTTTTGTTTTAAGTTCATTGCTACCAACAACATAAGGAATTAAAGTTGTATGAACGAATGCTGTTTCTTGTGGTCCTTTTTCATATTGAATTTGTCTTAATGTTTCAATGAAAGCTTGAGATTCAATATCTCCAACAGTACCTCCAATTTCAGTTATTACAATATCGGCTTTTGAAGTTAAACCTGCTTCATAAACTTTATTTTTAATTTCATTCGTGATATGAGGAACAAGTTGAACAGTTGCACCTAAGTAATCACCATGTCTTTCTTTTTCAATAACAGAAGAATAGATTTTTCCACTTGTAATATTTGATGTATAGTTTAATTCTTCATCGATAAATCTTTCATAATGACCTAAATCAAGGTCAGTTTCACAGCCATCATAAGTTACAAAAACTTCACCATGTTGAATTGGATTCATTGTACCAGGGTCTATATTAAAATAAGGGTCAAATTTTTGCATAAAAACTTTATAACCACGAGATTTTAATAAAAGGGCAAGACTTGATGCAGTAATTCCTTTTCCAAGACCAGATACAACTCCACCAGTTACAAATACATATTTTGTCATAAAAAAACACCTCCAGAGAGATAGGGCTCTTAAACATTATAACATAAAAATAACTAATTTGTTTAGTAGTTTAAAAGAATTTGTCTAAATTTAACAATAAAAAAAAATATTGTCAACATATCAGACATTTGCTATAATGACTTTGGAACATTTAATTGTTGGGTGATGCCAAACTTCTTAATGAAGGGAGGCGATAGTATGAACAAGAAGGATTTTTTAATTCTATCTTTAGTAATTCTTATTTTCCTTTTAGTATTATTATTATTTATAGTTTTAATATAAAAGAAAATCACCTAAACAACATGCTTAGGTGATTAACCATATAAAATATTGGCAACACTCAACATGTGAAAATTAAGTGTTCCTTTTTTATTTTATGAAGTTTCCTTCATCTATATACATACTAACATAATTTTAATGATTTGTCAAAGTAGCATTGTCAACATATCAGACATTTGTTATAATGACTTTGGAACATTTAATAGTTGGGTGAAGCCGAACTTCATAAAGAAGGGAGGTGATAATATGTCAAAGAAAGATTTTTTAATATCTTCATTGATTATCATTATCCTTTTACTTATAGGTTTATTGTTTATAACACTATAATAAAAGAGTCACCTAAACAACATGCTTAGGTGATTAACCAAATAATTGGC
>CANRJE010000003.1 GCA_947630865.1 uncultured Bacilli bacterium
TCACCATATATACCTTTTTCACCAGTTGATGGATTACGAGTAAATGCAACTCCTGTTCCAGATGTATCTCCCATATTACCAAATACCATTGATTGAACATTAACAGCAGTTCCCCAATCACCTGGAATATCATTCATACGACGATAAACGATAGCTCTTGGATTATCCCATGATCTAAATACAGCTTTAACAGCACCCATTAATTGTTCTTTAGGATCTTGAGGAAATTCTTCTCCCATAGCATCCTTATAAACTTTTTTGAATCTTTTTACTAGTTCTTTTAAATCATCAACTGTTAATTCAGTATCGTATTTAACACCTTTTTCATTTTTAATTTCATCAATAATTTTTTCAAATGATGATTTTGGTACTTCCATTACAACATCAGAATACATTTGAATAAAACGACGATATGAATCATAAGCAAATCTTGGATTGTTAGTCTTTTTAGCAAAACCTTCAACTGCCACATCATTTAGTCCTAAATTCAAAATTGTATCCATCATACCTGGCATTGAAGCACGAGCTCCACTTCTTACAGATACTAGTAATGGATCATTGTTATCACCGAATTTCTTGCCTTGCTTTTCTTCAAGTTTAGCTAGATATTCGAATATTTGTTTTTCAATATCTGAACTTATTACTTTACCATTTTCATAATAGTTAGTACAAGCTTCAGTTGTTACCGTAAATCCTCCAGGTATAGGTAATCCTAAATTAGTCATTTCAGCTAAATTAGCACCTTTTCCACCTAAAAGATTACGCATGTCTTTGTTTCCTTCTTCAAAGGAATAAACATATTTCATATTATCCTCCCAACTCATATATTATATAAAAAAAAAGATATTGTTTCAACATCTTTTTAATCTTCTTTACATCTAACTGACAATTATTAATCTTTTTTATTCATAAATATTTGAACAACCATTTGAAGAACAATAATCACCATCTTCAATTCCAACCCAACAATCAATCCAAGAAGTTAATCCATCTGGAACATCTCCATTATTATCTTTAACCATATCTGAAACAAAAGATAATATATATTCGATTATAATAGGAACAAAAAAGATAATAACACCATATAATAATCTTTTTCCAAAAGTTTTACTTAAATCAGAACCTGATTTTTCATCATTTTTAGTCATAGCTTTAAACATATCTATAGAACCTAAAACAATTAAAATAGCTGGAACTGTAAATTGAATAATAGTTATTAATAGATGAATAATTCTTAAAAAAGGAGCCATTTCACAACACATTTGAATTGTCTCATTACAATCTAATATCAACATATCTTTTCTCCTTTCTTTAAGTTAAAAATTGAAGCCTTTAAGCTTCAACATTTAAAGATTATTTTAATCAGCGCAGTAGCCTCCTGATTGAGCATCCTCACACCAACTTCTACTTGTTGTACCCATATAAGCACTAGTTGATTTATTAATACAAACACAAGTATCAGAATTTCCCGTATTAGTATTTCCTGCTCCTCCAGTTGTTGTACTTCCTTCATAATTCCAACATTTTAAGAAAGTTGAAAATGAATTTTTAGCAGCATCACTATCATCAATTTGAACAACATTGCTTATTAAATCTAATATTAAACTTAAAATTGGAATTAATAAGAAAATAATTACTGCATAAATTAAACGTCTAACAATTGTTTTTCTAGCCTCTTGTTGTTTCTTTTCATCACCACTAGTCATAGCTTTAAATAAATCAATTGCACATAAAATAATTAAGAAAAGTGGTACACCTATTTTAATAATATCAAATATTGTCTTTATAGTTCCTAAGACCGTTTGAATTAATGGTTGTTGACAAAGTTCATCAACACTTAATAGTATAAACATATAAAATCCTCCTAAAACACACACATTTATAATTATATAATACTAAAATATTTCTAATAAATCAATACTTTTTTATTTTTTATTAATTTTTTTTGCTCTCAGAAACATAATCCCAGCATTCTTTCCAACTAGCATCATAATCCATTGGAACTAATCCATTTACAATATTTAAAATAAATGGAATCAAAAATGGAATTAAATAAATAAGAACAGCATATACAATTTTCATCATAACATCTTTTCGTAATTTCTTAATCTCGTCCTCTTTTTTGGAAACAATGATTTTAAAAATATCAATTGTACATAAGATTATTAAAACAATCGGTATTGCAAATTTGATAGCATTAAAAAGTGTCACGACAATTCCCACTATCATTTGCATGTTAGAATCACACATATCACTCACCTAGTTGCACATTATATCACAATAAAGAAAAAAAAGCAACTATTTGCCAAATAAACCAAATAATCCTTTTTTATTTTCTTCACCTCTTGAAGCTTCAACTAACCCAAGTTTTGATAACAAATCATTTATTACACTGTTTATTATTCGATCATTTAAAGGTGGTAAATTAAAATATACACTTATTCCAGCCTCTTTTGCAAAAATCTCAACATCTTTATCAGACAAAAGACTATTGTTTAAAATAACTTTTTTACCTTTTAAACTAATAAATGCCGTTCGATTTTCCATCATTAATTGATTAACTCTATATAAAGATGGATCTACTAAATATATCATATCCGTACAAGCATCAAGTTTTTTACTATCAGCTAAATCTACAATGATAATATCCATATCTGCAAAAGCTGAAAAAAATTCTCCTAATCTACTACTTGAAATTGAATACATATTCTTATCAGCATAATAAATAAAATCTTTTTTATCTACTTCAAGTGCAACTACTTTCTTTTTATAAATTTCTATTAAATTTTTTTTCAATAAATAAGCTAATTCTGTACTACCAGCAGCTTTTGTTACATTTGAAATACCTAAAACTATCTGCTCAGAACCACTTGCATAATTTTCACTTGTAAAATCAATATCATTATTCTCAATTCTTGTTGTTACTTCAGATGAAGTTACATATTGTTTAACATCATCATACGTATTACTTTTATTAACAAGTTCTACTAATCCTTTTACATTATCAGTAAAATTATAAATATTTAAGCTCACTAAAAAAGACAAAAACTTCTTTGGTGGCGGATCATTAGGTGGTAAAAACAAAATTAATTTTTCAGTATCAAATGTTTTGGATAATTCTCTTAAAACATCTTCTTTAGGAAATCTTTCCAAAGCTGTTGCATCAATAATTAATTTTTTGTAAAAAATAGAATTAAAACTGTTGGCAATTGCAGAAACTTGAAATACCCCGTTTAATTCTTTCATAATTTCAATATTAGTACTAATTATTAAATCTTTATACTGGTTTGTTACTATTATATTCATAACTGACCACCACAATTTTTTGTAACCGCATCATTACCAATCATACATTCCATACCATATATAGTTTTACTTTCGTTTTTAATAGGTAAAGTACCTGCATAACCTATAAGCGGTATCTCAAATTTAACATTAGTAACAACAGTATAAACAGCACCATTGGAATTTTTATTACAACTTATAGTTAAACTATTATTATAATTTCTTTTTCTTAAGCTCTCACATAAAGAATTCATGTCTTGAGTTACATATCCCTCTGTTTGTTCAATAGATGTTATAACAAAGTTGCTAGCACGATAAGTAGCCGCATAGTTCATGATTATACCAATAAAAACTATATATACAGCTAAAAAACCTAAGATAATATAAAACAAAACTGAACCACCAATGGCTTCTCTCATACTAACATCTCCTCATATTCTTTCTTAAAATTATATTTTATTCAAAATTATCTGTAACTATATAAGTATATTTATCATCTGTTGTCCATTCAGTCCATTTTGATTGGATTGCATTGATAATAGGATCTTTAAATAACATAAATACTCCTAAAATTACACCTGCTGCTACGATAACTATTAAAGTCATACTTAATTCTCCACTTGCTTCTTTCATTTTTTTAATTCTCCTTTCCTACTTTACTCTATTAGTATAACATTATTTGTTGGTTTTATCAATCACTTTTCATGAAGTTTACATTTCCATCATCATCATCATCATAGCTAGAAATAAAACTAGCATAGTTCCACCACCTGTCACCATAAGCATAGCTAAAGTCTTTTTTTCCATTTTATCTAGACGTTTAGCATATTTTTGCTCTCTTGCTTTATTTTGTAATGATGAAACGCTTTTAGAAAAAACTAATAATTGCTCTTGTTTATTTTCCTGAGCTCCAATACTTAAACGATATAGTAAACGCATCATTCTTAAGGAATCACGTACAGGATATTGTTCAGCAAAGGCAAGATATGGGTCAATAGAAGAATCACCACTATCTATTTTTTTAATCATTTCCTGAAGACCTTCTTTAAACATATCTGGAGCTGTTTCAATTGATTTTGAAATAGCAACAGGAATTGTATAATGTTGAGCTAATATCTCAATACTTTTTAAGTAATAAGGCAAAGTTTGATCAATTTCTGTTAAATGTTTTTTATAATGACCTTTTAAACTTGAATATTGATTTTTATATAAAACAAGTATTATCATGATTCCTATAATCAAATTTATCCAAGTAAAGTTGAATAATAAAATTGCTAAAACTACTACTACACCTATCATTATTTTTTTAATACGTGCTTCAAAAAGTACATTTGGATCAACATCTCCACCATACTTAGCTTTAACTAAAAAGTCATAATCTTTTTCCTTTAATAACATAAAGAATTTCTTATTATCTTCATATAATTGCTTAGTATTAATAGCACCACCATAACTTAAAACAAAGATAACAATTAATACAACTATGGCAAATTCCATTATTCAGCCCCCACATTCTCGTTATAATATTTTTCTCCAGACAGAAGAAAATAACTATTAAATAAAACTACAATATGCAAACCTATTTGCATTAAAATATTTGAATTAACCATATCAATATAGGTTTCTTTACCAATTAACCATTGAACAAGCATAACCATAAGGTACAAAAGTAATCCATATTGTACAAATGATTTATGAAAAGCTTGACGATTCATTCTATCTTGATATACTCCTTCAACAAGTTGGTCAACGTCAAGTAACATATTATCTAATACTTCAACTGTATCATGTGCACCTTCTCTAGTTACCTGTAAGAACAATTGATGCATATTTCTTGTCATATAAAAATCGTATTTACTATTCATGTAATCAATTGATTCTCCAACATCACCATTGTGATAAGCTAAATCAATCATTACCTTAACATCGGTTTTTACTGGATCCTCAAGAACTCCAGATTCATATACACCTTCTAAGGCTTTAACAAACGATTGAGTTGTTTGAAATTCCATTATTGTATTAGTAACATATACCTGAATTTGTTCAAAAATAAATTCACTATATAATCTTTTACAACGTAAATATGCAAGATATGGAATAAAAGCTATAACAACTACAACATATATAAAAGATATTACCATATTGTAAAAGTATAAATATGATATAACAAAGGCTATTGCCGCAAAAAGAATTGTTTGTATTGTATATTCTTTTTTTGTATATTCAAGTCCCATTTCTTTACATTTTTCACGAATAACCTTAAATGAATAAGGTGCATATTTATCATATACATTTCCAATACTCGTTGTAACGAATTTATATAAAGATTCACCATTACTTTTACGATATAAAACTACAAACATAACAATGAATAATATAATTATAAATTCCATTTTATCACCTCGTTATAAAAATTCAATTTGATTATTAGTTGTTTCTCTATTAGCACCATTAGTTGGAACTGAATTAGGTGCTCCTACATTTATATTTGGTACAACTGGAGTTACAACTGGTGTAATGTTTAAAGCATTAATACTATTATCTAAAGTATCTGTATTATTTATATTATTGTTACTAACAACATTAGGAACATTAATACTAGGAGTTGAAGGTTGCGTTTCTGGAATATTATTTGCAGAAGGCACTTTTGTTTCTAAAGAACTAGTCTGATTAGATACTGTTTCAATATTATTTTCTAAACTTTCAATATTATTAGTACCAGATTTGTTAGTATCTGCAAAAGGATCAGGTGCTACCTGTCTCATATTTTGAATTTCCTTTTTAGTCAAATCAACACCTTGAGCTTCAAGATAATCTATTAAATATTTACTTGGTGGATTAATAACTGTTGTACCATCAATATTTTTACGATAAATTGTATTAGATTCTGGTTCGTTATTATCATTTACAAAAAACTCTGTAACTTCACATACTTCTCTTAAAAATTTTCCACCTTTTTCATATCTTGCTCTAACATGAACACCAAGTTGAACATAACGATAAATAGTTGCCATAAACTGATTTACATCGATATTACTTTCAAGCAAACTATATAAACGATATGGAATACTAGCTGCTTTATCAGCATGGATTGTTGATAAAATATTATGTCCTGATGAAATAGAATTACGAACAGCAGTAACAGCTTCAGCCGATCTTACTTCGGATAGTAAAATCCATTTAGGATTCTGTCTCATACAGCCAACTAATACATCACTATATGATGCAATATTATTGGTTTTCATAGAAACAATATCACGCTCTGGAAAAATAGCATCCAAATGCAACTCCAAAGTATCCTCAATAGTTATTATTTTTTCATTTTCTTTAGTATGGCTTGCTAAATATTTAACTAACTCTGTTTTACCACTACCAGTTTCACCACTTACAATGATATTACAATGTCCTCTTACACATTCAATTAGAAAATCATGAATATCACTTGTAATATATTTTTCTTCAATAATTTTTTCTTTTTTTAATCGAATTTTTGCTGGCGTTTTACGAAAAACTGCAGCAATTCCATTTCTAGCAATTGAATCATGAATAAAATTCATACGTAGTTCTGATGATTCACTATCCAAAAGTGGACTAGCCATATTGAAAGTTTTTCCCATAATATTGGCACATTGAAAAGCAATTTTTTCAATAAGTTCATTATTAACACCAGTATTTTCAACCCGATATACACCTTTATCAAGTGATTTTAACCAAACTTGCCCATTATTACTATAAGAAATATCGGTGATGTTATCATCATCTAAGTAAGGTTTCAAAGCACCAAAATCAATATTAGAAAATAAACTAGCATTAATTTCAGTATTAGTTTTGTTAGGATCACTATTAGGATTTAATTCATAGGCATTTATACTTGGATTCATAATACCTACTCCGTTTTTTGATCAGTATTTGTATTATCGCCATTAGTATCAGTATTAGTATCTACATCTTCTTCAGTATCAGTTGCAACAATATCCTCTAATAATGCTGCTTGAGAATTAATATATTCTTTAATTGTCTCACTTGTAACAGCAATAATATTCTCTTCATCACCATCAACTTTTAAAGATGCATTAGTTGGCACAAGAATTATCTCTGCATTTTTAATATATTCAGCTGTTCTAAGCAATAAGTGAATTTCTCTTGTAACACCAAATATTATTTGGCTAGGTGTTCTTTCTTCACTTGTTGTTTCAAAAACTGGTCTACCACCTGAATCTTTAACAGCTAAAATTTTAACATTTTCAACAAGTTTGCCAATCATAAGTCGGCCATCATCGCCAATACCTTTAAAGTAAACATCAACATAATTTCCTGGATACATTGAATTACCATATGTAGATGTTACGTTAACTGAAAAGTTATAAGCAACTTGTCCATCTTCCATTTCTAATAGAAATGAATCTGGTAATTCTTCTTCTTTAACTACTTGTTCAGCATAAAATAAACTACCGCTTGGAATAGATGAATTAACATTAGTATACATACCTAAAATTTGTGTATTTTCGTTTGTTAACACATTACCTTTCATTGAAGATTGAGTTATATCAACATATCCAATCATATCCTTAGTAATTTTTGTTCTTGGGGCTATTGTTTGAACAGCATATGGTACTCTAATTGGACTAGTTGCTTGATTTACTTTCCAATTATAGAAAAAATATAGTACCAAAACAATTAAAATTGCACCTATAAATGTAACAGTATTTTTGTTTGATAAAATTTGTTTTAATTTTTTCATTTTTCTCCCTCTTTCTCTTCTTACTTATCAATTTTTTCTTCAAAAATTGCATCTACTTGATTTCTAATATCAAAGTCTCCAGCTTCAAATTCTGCAACATCAGTATGTTCTGAACCTAGAGTGTTAAAGGTATCTATTCGAATACTAACTTTAGGTGGATATTCAATCACTTCCTGAACAGTAACAGCATAATTTTTACTATTATTGATATTATTAGAAAATCTTCTTAAAAAACTTTCTGTAAAAACATCAGCATTAATTTTTATTTCTCCAATTAACAAATCACATTTTGCATATGTTTTTAAAATATTAGAGTTATCATCAATATTATGTTTTAAAATAATATCATAATCGTTTTTACTATCAAAAACCATTCTATTACTACTATCTGTTGTATATGCCCCTGGTTTAGCACATAAATAAAATCCCGCTCGATATGAAGCTTTATCAATCGAATCATACATAGCAGCTTCAACAGTATTTCTAACTAAAGTATAGTCCTGTTGATTAGTTGTCGTGATATTTCCAAACAAATTAATTAGGACTAAACCGAGAATACCCATTGCAAAGATGAAAACTGCCCACATTGCTACTTTCAAATGACACCTCCTACTATAAAATTATTATATATCAATTATTTTGAATTAGCAAGAAAAAATCGCTTAAATTATTTTTATTATATTTTATCTATTAAACTTTGCTGTATTAAACCATCCTTTTTGATCTGATTCTCCATAATCTGTTTGATTTCTTGTAAATAAGCATATATATTTATTATCAGTTGTAAATTCGCATTTACTTCCTAAATAACTATCAGCACCTTTATTTTTAGTATCTTTTCTTATATTTTCAATATTCTGTTTTCCCATTTCATAGTAATAATCATAATCATATTTTGGAATATTTTTAGAATCTGTTTCCCATAAATCAGATGTTATTATATTAACAAAACTATATCTATCATTTAAATAATTTTTACCAATTTGTCTTTCAGGAGTTAAATCTTTAATAAATGGATCAGATAAAGAAATCTGTCTATATATTGGCTTACTAATAGTTTGAGTAAAAGAACAACTATTTTCGTTTTTACCTTCTAATTTAAAATCTAAATTTCCTTTATAACCAGCATTTAAGATATTAATATCTATATAACCACTAGTAGCATTATATTTTGTATAAAACATATTTCCTCCACCTAACTGAGATTTAGTATCAGAACAACTTACAGAATCTCCTGTTTTCATTGATAAACAAGAATTAGGTAAAGTCATTTTCTTTGATAATGATAACGTACATGTTTCTGAACTAGTAACAGATTTGTTATTTACAAGTGTCTTTTTAGATATACCATAACAAGATTTAGGAGCACTTATTTCTCCACTATTTTCTAGATTTACTTTTTCTGTTTTGTTATCATTATAAGTTACTGTCATTGTCGCTTCCTGCTTTTCAAAAGAAAGCTTATAGTTATCTAAATTACTATTTGATAGCTTATTATAGTCATCAACAATCGAACTCATATTTTCAAGTTTTAATTGGTAACCTACAGCATCTTTTTCAAAAAGCTCTCTTTCAGAAGCATCATAGTTACTATTTTTAGAATTAGCTATTGCTCTTTCATAATCTTTTTGATAACTCTTATAATCTTCATTAAATTTATCAGTATCAAAACTATATGTACATTTTATATTAGTACTTAAATCAAGATTAACAGAAAAACCTATTCCATAAGTATCAAACTCTTTTTCTCCACTTTTTAAATCTTCATATCTAAGATTATTTTTGTTATATCTATTTAAAGTTAAATTAACTTTATAACCTGAAACCATTTTTTTAGCATCATTTAAATAACCTTCACTACATCTTATTGCATAATATTGTGTATCACTTTCATCACTCAAACTACCATTTTTAGTTAATCCAGTAATTTCAGATGAACCAGTACAAGATGGAATATTAAGATTTGGCTGTACCCAATAAACTTCAGGATTATCTATAACTGTTATAGTCTTAGGATTACCATCAGCATCAGTATATTTAAATTCAAAGTTCTCATTAGTCTTATGCCAACCTGTATTTGCTAACTCGTCAATAGTGATTTCAAAACTGTCTGTTTTTATACCGTTTTTAGTTATCTGACCAACATTAAAATGTTTAAATCTAACTCTTTCTTCTAAAAAGAAACTACTTCCAATTCTATCATTAAGCTCAGACATTACTTTTGAACCACCGCTTTCTTCAATAATTTGATTAGCAATTTGTTCAAAAATTTCTTCATATTTACTTTTATCTGGAGTTTCATAATAATTTTTTGGATATGTAAAATCTTTACATTGTGTATACTTACGACTATATGTATGCTTAGAATTCCACCAAGTATGAGTAGAACATTTACCACTCGAAGTATAAGAACTACCAAGCATAAATCTTAACATATTATTTATATTACATTGCTTTTTACTTAATTTAAAACAATTTGCACTATTACCAGGATTAATAGCTTCTTGTGACTCGGAATCTTCACTTGATTTATAACGAAGAACAAAGAAATTAGCTCCAATTTTTCTTAAATTATCAGCATTTGTCATAGCTGTTCCTACATTAGTATGATCAGGCCACCAATAGTATCCATCGCCTAATAAAACAACATATTTTTTTCCTTCTTTAGAACTTAATTCATTATAAACACCTTCAAAAGCTTTATCAACAAATGATTTATGTCTATTTTTACCTGAAAAAAATCCACTATATGTTAAGAAATCTGTTTTATCAAAATTTTTATTTTCTAACTTTTGCCTTTGATATGCATTAGTTCCAAACTGCCAAAGAGAAACATAAAAATTGGAGCCTCCATCAACTGGAACTAATGTTTTAGCAAGTTTTTTAGCAGCCGCAATAGCTTCTGTTTCTTGTCCTTTAATTGTCTGAGACATATCTAAGATAACTGATACATAAGCTGGTTCTGAAACCTTTCTTTGCTCAACATCACCTTTTACTTCAAATTCTACTTCATATGTTCCTAAATCCTCTGTTTTTCTAACATACTTTATAATTTGAATATCATTAGGATTACCATAAATCATTCGAACTTCAACTACCACACCATTTTTTTCAACAGTTTCACATCTAACATTATCTTTATCACTAATATCTAAAGGACACCTTAAGTCTCCTATCACAGGACTATTTGTAGCAGCATCAGTATCTGTATAAGCTAAAAATAATATAGAAATAACGATTAATCCTAAAAATACACTAAATGATTTTCCAATTTTATTTTTCATCAAACACCTCTTATAAATCATCTTTTTTATTTCGTTTATTTTTATTATTTTTAATAACAATTATAACTATACTTACAATAGCTAAAATTCCAATACCGCTTATAATGTATATAAATTTATCACTTTTTGTAATCTTATTTACAATATTATCTTCTTTTAAATAATCATCATACAATTTATCAATTTCAGAAAAAGTTATATCGGAAGTGTCCAAAAACTCTTTACAATACGTAAAATTTTGATGTTCTAAACATTTATTTTTATTATAGTAATAATAATCATTATAATAAGGTAATTCAATCGTTATAGTTTTTAATAAATTATCAGTACATTTATTAGTTGTATATGAATAAATTGAAAACTTTAATTTACTACCTTCAGATAAAGATTCCAAACTATCAGTCTTATAATTCAAAGTTTCACTTTCACCACTATTTTCATATACTATTTTTAAGTCTTTATCAAAATTTATAATATCTATACCATATATTAAAGAAACTGATTTATATACATCTTCATCTATTTTTTCTTCATTAGTTGACATCTCATATCTTGTTTTAAGTTGAACATTATTAGCAAGTTCCTTTAAACGATCCATTTCTGAATCAGTACAATTTTCTATAGCTGATACATCTAAGTTACTAAATATCAGAAATGTTGTAAGGATACTAAAAATAATTTTTTTCATTATCTCACCTATTTTCTTAAAATAATTTATCTATAACTTTAATTTAACGATTAACTCTTATTTTACTAAACCAACCATTTGATGTTCCAAGACCATTTTCTGATGAATCTCGTACAAACAAACATACATATTTAGGAATTTCATCACTATTATTAGATGTAAATTTACAATTTCTTCCTAAATAACTAGTCTTACCTTCTTCACTACTATCGGCCCTTATTTTAGCAACATTTTCTTTTCCAAATTCATAGTAATACTCATAATCATGCTTTAAATTTCCAGATGTATCCGTATCCCATAAATCAGCACTTATAACTTTAACAAAATTATATTTATCATTTAAATAGTTTCTACCAATTAATCTTGAAGGATTTAATTCTTTAATAAATGGATCACTAACAGAAATTTGTCTATACATACTAGTATTAGAATCAAAAGTTGCTTTATTTTGCGTAAATTGACAGTCATCTCCTTTTAAAGTAAACTTCAAATTATTTCTAATACCAGCATCTTCTAATATAACTTGAATTTTTCCAGATTTTACAGTAAATGGAGGATAGAAAATATTTCCAGAATTTAATTGATTATTTTCGTTATTGCAATCTTCTTGTTCTCCATTCTGCATTGATAAACAACTAGCTGGAAAAATAAGCGTTTTGGACATCGATAAAGTTGCTACTTTTTTCGTAATAAGATTATTACTTCCTACAATTTTGGCAATTTCTGAATTTCCAATAGCAGTAGTTGTTAATGATGGATTAGGTAAACTATATTTAAAGTTAGTACTTTGCAAATTTATTTCTTTAGTTTTATTATTATTGTAAGATACAATAACTCTAGCATTTTGTTTCTCAAATGTATCTCTATATGTTGCCAAATCTTCATTCAAAAGTGAAAGATAGTTTTTTAAACTTTGCTTCATATCTTCAAGTTCTTGTTCGTAGATAATAATTTGATCTTTTGTATATTTTTCTTGGTCTTCAATACTCATATCAGAATCAGGATCATAATCTTTATTTGCTATCATCGTTTTTAAGTCATTTATATACTCAGAAAAACTATCCCAATCCTCTTTATAGGTTTTAAAATCAAAAGTATAGGTACATCTTACATTAGTACTAATATTAGCTTCTACCATAAAACCTAAATTATTGGTTTCAAATCCTTTTTTTTCACTAGCTGTTAAATATTCATATTGTTTTTTGTCCATATTGTATTTTTTCATATTTAAACTAACTTTATAACCAGATGCAGATGATCTATTATTATTTAAATATCCTTCCACACAATTCTTTTTCCAATATTTAAATTCATCACTATCAGAAGTTCTTGATGACATTTCATTGTCACCAATGCAACCAGAAAAATCTAATCTTGGTTGTATCCAATAAACTTCAGGACTTTTTGAAATATTTATCTTTTTTTGAACAGCATTGCCCTCTTCATTTTTATAAGTATATGACAAGGTAACGTTCTCATTGGTTTCATGCCAACCATCTTTAGCATAATCATCAATTGTAATACTGAAAGGAGATGTCTTTAGCCCATCTTTAGTTATCTCTCCTATATCAAAGTTTTGATATCTTCCAGCATCTTCATCTTCAAGATAAAAACTTGAACCAATCTTATCTCTTAATTCACTTGTAACAATTTGTCCATTTGTATTTTCTTTTACATCTTTAGCAAATCCCTCTAATAAACTTGTCCAATCGCTGCCTTCTTTAAAATTCTTTTTATACATTTCGCAATTTCTTCCATTATTACCACACATAAAGAAACTCATCATTTTTTGATTGCAAACCCATTTTTTTTCTTTATAACAACCAGCATTGTTGGCTTGAGCTCTCCAATTATTATTTTCACCATCTTCTCTTGATGCATATCTTATAACATAAAAAGTTACACCTAATTCATTTCTTAATTTATTAGCATAAGTTTTAGCATCTCCAACTCCTGTATCTCTTGTATACCAATAATATCCATCACCAATTAACACAACAAATTTTTTACCAGTAACATTTTTAAGTTCATCATAAGCAGCTTTAAAAGCCTTATCAACAAAAGACTTTTTACCTAACCCATTTGTATTATAGCCAAAAAATGTAACATTTGAAAAGTCTTTATTATCTAAGCTTCTTCTTTTTTTGTTATTTTGAGCAAATTGATGAAGTGATATATAATAATTTCCGCCTGAACCATTAGGAATCAAAGTAGAAGCGAATTTTTTTGATGCTTCAATAACTTTACCTACATTACCACTAATCGTATAAGACATATCTATAAGAACACTTACATAACCTTTCTCTGGAACTTCAACTTGGTCAATATCACCTTTTACTTCAAAATATACACTATATTTACCTAACTCATTAGTTTTAGAAACATGTTTTACTATTTGGACATCGCCTTTTTTCTTTACTTCACCATAAGTAATTACAACTTCCGTTACAACTCCATTACTTTTTACTTCTCTACAACTTACATTAGGTTCTTGGTCTATTCCCTCAACAACAGGACAACGCATATCTCCTTTTTGAGGTTCAGCCGCCTCAGTATCGATCGCTAATCCAAATATAAATAGTATAAATAAACTTAAAAATAATAATTTTTTCTTCCCCATAACAACACCTCTTATAAATCATCAGATTTTCTACGCTTTTTAACAACAATTATTGTAATAATTGCAATAACAACAAGAAATAATGCACTTCCAGCAATTATATAAATAGTAGTTTTATCTTTTTTTTCTTCTTTTTTTACTTCTGTAGGTTTGGTATATTCATCATACAATTTATTAAATTCTTCCTCTGATAAATCCGATGTATCTAAAAACTCTTTACAATATTTAAAATTAGGTGCTGCTTCACATTTTTCTTTATTAAAATAATAATAGTCATTGTATATTGGTAAATCAACAGTTACAGTTCTAAGCAGCTTATTTGTACAATAATCAGCTGTATAGGAATAAATATTAAATTTTATCTTACTGCCCTCAGCCAAATCTTCAATCTTGTTAGTTCTATAATATAATAATTCTTCACTGCCTTCATCATCGTAAGAAATTTTCAAATCCTTTGAAAAATTAATAATATCAATACTATAAATTAACGAAATAGAATCATATACCTCATTATCAATTTTCTCACTATTAGTAGAAATTTTATAATTTGTTTTAAATTGAACATTTTTAGCTAATTCTTTTAAGCTTGTTAATTCAGAACTATCACATGCTGTTAACGCAAATACATCAGAACCAACAAAAAACAAAAAAACAAAAGTTAAAAAGTAAATTATTTTTCTCATATTCTTCTCCTAGCATATATAATCATTATAACAAATTTATTTTTTATTTACAACATGATTTTATTATGTTATTATAACTTTTGAGGTGAATATGAAAAAATTTTTATTAGTTATAACCATTTTGTTTTTAGCAACTGCTTGTAATGGTTCTTTAAAACAACTTAATTTAAAAAGTTTAGAAACAAAACTTGATAACAAAGAAACATTTGTTTTATATCTAACAGATTTAAAAGATGAAGGTAAAACTTTAGAAAAAACACTTGTCAAAGTATCAAAAGAAAGTGATATTGAATTTTTCTATTTGAATACTGATAAGTTAAATACTAATGATAAAGATAAATTAAAAACATATTTTACTTATGATGATACTAATTTTATTGCATTTGTTAAAGAAGGAAAAGAGGCAACTGTTTTATCAAGAGTCACCGATGCTTTTATAAGTGAAAAAAAATTAAAAGAAGAACTAAAAACACAAGGTTATTTAAAATAAGAAAAAGGCTTAATGTTAAACACTCATTAAGTCTTTTGTTTTTTCTTCTAATATTTCATCAATTATTTTATTGTATTTATCAACTAAAGTTTGTATTCTATCTTCAGCTTTGTTAGTAATATCCTCTGGTAACTTCTCATTTTTAATCATTTCCATAGCATCTCTTCGATGATTACGAACTGCTACTTTTCCTTCTTCACAAGTAGCTTTAGCTTGTTTAACAAGTTCTTTTCTTCTATCTTCTGTTAAAGGAGGAATTGATATTCTAATATATTCGCCATCATTAGTTGGAGTATACCCAATATCCGCTTCAAATATTGCTTTTTCAATACTAGCTAAACTAGATTTATCAAATGGTTTAATAAGCAACAAACGAGCTTCAGGAACAGATATTGTAACTAAACTTTTAAGAGGAGTTGGTGTTCCATAATAATTTACCATAACTCCATCTAAAATACTAGGATTAGCACGACCTGCATTTATTTTTTTAAGTCTTCCTTCTAAACTTTCAATTGATGCTTTCAAATCATTTTCAAACTCTTTAATAATTTCTTCTTCCATAAAAATCCTTTCTTACTTTAATTGTATCTTTTTTTATATAAAATATCAAGAATTTAAACAAAAAATAAAATTTTATTTATTATAATATTAATTTAAATTAAATTACTTCTTAAAAAAGTCTTAACATCTTTATTTTTATAAATTCCTATCTTGGCATTTAAAACTATTTTTATAAAACCTAAACCATAAATAACTAAATCTTCATGAAACTTAGTTGTAAATTCAGTATACGAAAATTCTTTTAAACTTGGATTCTTTAAACTGACCTTTTTAACACTAATTCCATTTGGAATATATAAAGTAAAACTATTCCTATCCCCTTCCAAATAATCAAGTCTAAAGAAGTCTCCAATAAGTAAACTTTGTCCCTTATATAATTGATATGTTTTAGGTTTAATTTCTCGTCTAGTATTTAGTTCTTTATAATATTTTGAATTTAAATGATAAATTATATTGTATTCATCAACTACTCCTGGGGTATCTATTAAATTTAAATTTTTGTTAATAACAATCTTTATTTTATTTAAAGTTGTTTCAGGAACACTTGAAGTTGTTAAACTTGGTAATCCTTTAGAAAAACTACCAATCATTTTATTAATTAAACTACTTTTACCAGCATTCGTTTCTCCAACTAAATAAACATCATTAGATTTTTTATATTTTAAAATTCTCTTATAAAGTTCTTTTAAATTATAACCATTTAAACTACTAACAATAATATAATCTGTAAATTCATATCTTTCCATTAAATAATTTATTATTTTCTCATCTTTAATGCTCTTTGGTAAAACATCTCGTTTATTTAACACTAAAATTATATCATTATTTAAATATTCTTTAATATCATCAAGATTTTCTCTTATATTTAAAATATCAACAATATATAAAACTAAGTCTTTAGTCTTAGATACATTTTTTAATATATTTATATATTCTTCTCTATTACCTGTTATTGTTTCTATTTCTCCATAATTTTTAACTTTAAAACAACGCATACAATAATCATTATCAAGATTAGGCGTATATCCTATTTTTAAAATATTATCATTTTGTAAAACAACACCACAACCAAGACATTTTTTATTTTTTTTCATAATAATTACCTCTTACAATTTTATTCTTTTTCATAATCAATTTTTCAAAAGTACGATTAAATTTCGTAACTTTAAAGTCTATATCTTTAATTGGATCAACTAATATAGTTAAGATTTTTTTTCTTTTGCCAACCAATATATCTGTTAAAATCTGGTCTCCAATAATAACCATTTTAGAATATGGAATCTGATATTTCTTTTTAATTTTTCTAATAACTCTTAAAGTAGGTTTTAAACTTAAAGAAAAGTAAGAACAATTTACTCCTTTTAAAAAAGGTTCTACTCTTTTTTTCAAACTATTACTAGCAACAATAATCTGAAAATCAGAAGCTAATTTATTTAAAAAATTTTTTGTTTCTTGACTACAAACATTTTCTTTAATACTTCCAATTGTATTATCAAGATCAAATATTAAAACTTTATAACCATCTTGTTTTAATTTTTCATAATCAATTGTATAAATATCTTTTTGATAGATATCGGGAATAAATAACTTCATATAAACTCCTAAATATTTTCTTCTAAATATTTCTTTAATTCAATCGAAACATCGTTTGGTAAAATTTCACTTAATTCTTCAATACTTGCTTCTTTTATTTTTTTAAGTGACGAAAACTTTTTTAATAATTCTTTACGTCTTTTTTCACCAATTCCAGGAACCATTTCTAAAACACTTGCTAATGTTCCTTTATTTTTAATATGTCTATGATAAGTAATAGCAAACCTATGTACTTCTTCTTGAATACGTGATAAAAATAAGAATAAATGACCATGTCTATCCATTTCAATTTCTGTTAAATCTGATAAAATAATGGTATTTGTTTTATGTTTATCATTTTTTTTAAGACCAATAACATTGATATCTAAATTTAAATCTTTAATAATTCTAACAGCAACACTTACTTGTGTTTCCCCACCATCAATTACAATTAAATCAGGCTTTTTTAAATTTTCCATTAAAACTTTATAATAACGTCTATAAATAACTTCTTCCATAGCTTTTAAATCATCTTTAACAGAAACATCTATTTTATACTTTCTATATTCATTTTTAAGAGGTATAAAGTCTTCAAAGACAACCATTCCTCCAACATAATAAGTTCCAAATAAATGCGAGTTATCAAAAGATTCAATTCGATTAACTTTAGAACCTACTATTCCCTCTAATTCATGAATAGCCTCTCTCCGAATCTTTTCATCTTGATTTAATATTTTAATTTCTTCTTCTAGAGCAATTACAGCATTTTCATAAGCTAAATCAAGTAATTTTTTCATATCTCCTTTTTGAGGAGTACGAACTTTAATACCTAAATAATTACTTAAAATTTCTTTATCTAAATCATTTGGTACTAATATTTCCTTTGGTAATATTTCTTTATCATAAAATCTAATAATATACTCTAACATTGTTTCTTCAGGATTTTCTAAATAATTAATAATTTTTTTACTTCGTCCAAAAAGAGTTCCGGATCTAATAAAGAAAACTTGAATTGATAAATAATTTTCTTCAACATAATAATTAAATAAATCTAAATTTATTTCTTTATTCAAAACAATTGTTTGATTTTTTAAGGTAATCTTTATATCTTCTATCATTTGTTTATATTCTAAAGCTTTTTCATAATTCATTTTAAGACTTGCATCTTGCATATTATCTTCAAGTTTCTTTAAAATAAAACTAGCATCTCCATTTAAAAAAGCTGTTATTTCTTTTCGCATAATTTCAAGTTTTTCTTCATCAACTTCGTTTTTACAATAACCAAGACATTCTCCAAGATGATAATATAAGCAATAGTCTTTCTTTAAAACTTCACATTTTCTTAACGGATAAATTCTATTTAACATAAGAACTGTTCTTCTAGCACTTCCAACATTAGGAAATGGTCCATATAAATTATTTTTATTTTTTTTCTTTTTAACATTTCTAACTACTTTTAAAAGAGGATATTTATCTTTAGTAAATTCAATATATGGATAACTTTTATCATCTTTTAGAAGGATATTATATTTGGGATTATATTTTTTAATTAAAGTAATTTCAAGGATTAAACTTTCAAGTTCGCTTTTAGTAACAATATATTCAAAATCATTTATTTCTGATACTAATTTTTTTGTTTTTCCAGTTACTCGTCCTGTAAAATAACTTTTAAGTCTTTTTTTTAAGTCTTTAGCTTTTCCAACATAAATAATGATTCCATCTTTATCTTTCATTTGATAACTTCCAGGTAAATTAGGAACTAAAGCTAATTTCTCCTTGAACATAATATCTCCCTCCTCTCTTATTATATAAAATTATTTAGGTAATTGCAAAAGAAAATCACCTAATCCAAAATGAATTAAGTGATGCTCATAAACTTTTATATACTAATGATTATTTTAAACAAGGAGTTTTTTCACCATATTGATTTTCAAGAATTTCATATATTTCCATAGCTGATTCACGAACTTTATTATCTTCATTCACAATTTTATGTGGATAAATTGTAGATGCTGCTACTTCTTTACGAGCTGTTGCAAGTCGTGATTGAATTTTCTCTTCTGTTTCTGTTCCTCTTCCTCTTAAACGGTTTTCAAGAGTTTCAAAATCAACTGTTATAAAAAACCCAATTGTATTATTAGGATATTTATTTAAAACTTGTTTAAATCCATTGATATCAATATCAAGTAAAACATCATAACCATTTTCTAAATGTTCTTTAACTGGCATAAGTGGTGTACCATATAATTGTCTATTACCAGAATAATCATTACTTTCAAGATAATTACCATTTTCATAATTTTTCTTAAATTCATCTTGTGTTATAAAATTGTAATGCACATGGTCGATTTCACCAGAACGAGGAGCTCTAGTGGTATCAGATACTGATAAAAATATCTTTTTACCTTCCTCACCATAAATTTTTATTAATTCTTCGATTACTTTACCTTTTCCAACTCCACTTGGTCCAGATACTACAATTAATTTTCCCATTTTAACCTCTCAAATTTAATTTTACAATTGTACATCCTGGATTCATAAAATCTCTTTTAAAGAGAGCAACATTTTTATCATGTTTTAAATAATTATGAATTGCTTCTCTTAAAATATCTTTTCCAATTCCATGAATTATACAAACATATTCATTTTTAAGTGTAATATTATCATTAATAAACTCTTTTGTCAAGATAATAGCACTTTCTTTATACTCACCATGCAAGTCAATTGTTGGTATATTACTGCTTATCATATTCTAAAACTTCCTTTAAATCAGGAATTGAGTATCTCCCCCCTATTCTTTCTACAGATATAGCTGAAGTGATGTTTGCAAGTCTCATAGCTTCAAGTAATTCATAACCATGACTTAAAAAGTAAAGAAGTGCACCATGATAGATATCACCCGCTCCTGTTGAATCAAGAGCTTTAACTTTTAAACTTGGAACTAATTTATATTCATCATTGATTTTTGTAAATGAACCATATTTTTCTAATGTCATTATCAAAATTTGGTCTTTAAAATCTTCTTTTAATTTATCATAGACAGCTTTTATACTATCTAAATCATCGTAATCTAAATTTAATTTTGTATAATCTCTAGCAAAATCATTAGAACAAACTAAATAATCAATATTTTTAGCAAGTTCAATCGTTTCTTTAGTTGTTTTCCCAGCATCAATCATGCTAATTGTTTTTCCTTTATTTTTTAAAATTGTTTTTAAAGAGATAGGAAGTTCATCACCATCTACTAAAATATAATCAAAGGTTTCCTCTATATCTTTAATTTTTTCAAAAGATAAATCGGGAATTTTAGATGTTAAAATCGTTCTACTTCCATTACCTTTATTAGCAATTATATAACTTGAAGTTGTTGCTTTTGAGGGATTTACTTCTAAATAAGTAATATCAACTCCAACTTCTAAAAATTCATCTTTAATTTTTTTACCATAATAATCATCACCAATAATACCAGCAAATGAAGTTTTAACACCCCATTTTGCAAGTAAATAAGCAGCAGTTGCTGCAGGTCCTCCTCCACATTCAACCTTTTTATCTTTAAGTCTTAACTTTTTATTTTCAATTGGGAAACTTTCAACTGGTAATGTAATATCATAAGCAGCATGTCCTATACAAAGTATTTTCATTTATGCCTCCTTTTCTAATATAATTGTAATTGGCCCATCATTAATCAATTCAACTTCCATTTCTGAACCAAATATTCCCGTTTCAGTAGGTACTAATTTTCCTAATTTTTCATTAAACATATCATATAACTTTGAAGCTTTTTCTCCATTTAAAGCTTTGATATAACTAGGACGATTACCTTTTTTAGCATCACCATATAAAGTAAATTGAGAAATTGATAGAATATTTCCTTTAATATCTAAAATACTCTTATTCATAACTCCATTATCATCATCCATAATCCTCAAATTACAAATTTTATTCACCATATAGTCAATAACTTTTTCATTATCTCCTTCTGTAAAAGATACTAGTAGCATATAACCATAATCTGATTTACCAACTATTTTACCATTTATCTTAACACTTGATTTTTTAACTCTTTGAACAACTACTCTCATTTTATCACTCTTTCAACATCAACAACATAACTAAGTTTCATTAAATTCTTAAAAATATTTTCTAACTCTTCTTCACTTTTAATATAAAAAGTTAATACATAATTATATTTTAATTCAACAATATTCGTAACTACTTTATTAACAACTATTGAAGAACTAGTTAATTTATTAATAATATCTCCTAAATTACTTTCATTACTATTTGTATAAATTCTAATTTTGGTTAAATAATTATTTCGTGTTTTATCTTGCCATAAAACATCAATTAATCTGTTATCTAAATTAGAAACATTCATACACTCTTTTCTATGAATTGTAATTCCATTGTTCTTAGTAATATAACCTATTACTTCATCACCTGGAATAGGAAGACAACAAGAAGCAATATTAACTTTAATGTTATCAATTCCTGAAACTTTAAGGTCTGCATTTCCTTTAACAATAATTTCTTTCTTTATTGAAGTTTCTTTTAAGTTTGGATAAACTATTTCTACAATTGATTTTGGAGAATATTTATTGTTACCAATATTTAAATATACTTCTTCTATATCCTTACACTTTAATTCTTTAAGTATTTTTTTCGTATTTTCTACATTCAATAATTCCTTTTTAGGAATATGTTTCTTTCTTAAATAACTATCTAATGAATCCTCTCCATATTTAATAACTTCTTCTTTTCTTTCTTTTTGAAAGTAAGCTTTAATTTTATTCTTGGTCTGAGTCATTTTAGCAATTTTTAACCATGATAGTTTAGGTCCTTTAGATGATTTACTAGTATTAATTTTTACAACATCATTATCTTCTAAAACATAGTTTAAGGGAACTAAAACATTATTAACAACCGCTCCAACCATTTCTTCTCCAACTTTTGTATGAACTTTATAAGCAAAATCAATTGGAGTTGCTCCATTTGGAAGTTCAAAAACATCACCTTTTGGAGTAAACACATAAATGTTACCATGCATCTTTTCATCTTTTATTTCATCATATAAGGTATTAGTATCAATTTTATTTTGATAATTATCAATAACTGTTTTAAAAAACTCTAACTTTTGGTCAGTTGATGATAAATTATCAGCTTTCCTATTTTCTTTATAAGACCAATGAGCAGCCAGTCCATTTTCTGCTACTTCATTCATCAGAAATGTCCGAATTTGAATTTCAAAAAGCATGTTGTCAACTCCAAAAACGGTTGTATGAAGTGAACGATAACCATTACTCTTAGGCATTGCTATAAAATCTTTAAATCTTTTAGGAATAGGTCTAAACTTTGAATGAATAAGACCTAAAACCAAATAACAAGATGCCTCATCTTCAACCATTATTCTTAAAGCAAATAAATCATAGATATCATTGAATTTTCTACCTTTATCAAGTTTATTATAAATACTATAAACACTTTTACTACGTCCTTTTATTTCATATTGTATTTCATGACTATCCAAAATTTCTTTTACAGCAACCGTCATCTTTTCAATTAAATTATCACGTTCTTTTTTTGTACTATTTAATTTCTCAAGAATATCATTATAAACATCTGGTTTCAATACTTTTAAAGATAAATCTTCTAATTCACTTTTTAATTTATAAATTCCTAAATGATGAGCAATAGGTGCTACAATTTCCAAAGATTCTTTGGCTATTTTTTTAGCTTCTTCACGTTTATACTCATCAATATTACGCATTAAAGTTACTCGACTAGCTAAATTAATCATAATAACTCTAACATCTTCTGTCATTCCAACAATAACTTTTTTATAATATTCAATTAAATACTCATTTTCTGTTGAATAAATTATTTTATCTAATTTATAAGAACCATTAGCAATTTTTATAACGGAAGATGGAAATTTTTCACTTAATTCTTTATCACTCACCTTCTCATAAGTTAATAATTTATATAAAAGACAAGCTGTAATTGTTTCAATATCAGCATAAACCGTTGTTAAAACAAAACAAGTTTCCATTATTTTTTCTACTTCTTTTTTATTTAGATAATCTAATATATAATTATATGCTGAAGTTATTAAAGAGGTATCTTCCCCTAAATATTCTACTTTCTTAATAAGTTTTGAAATTGTGTGTTCTTCTTTTTCCATAATTCTCCTATTCACTTTAATTATAACATGAAAAAAAGATAAAACACGAAATTTTTATCTTTTTCTATCTATTTATTTAAATTAATTATTCCCGTTGCAATCTTTTTAACAAACTCTTGAGGTTCATTTACAACTTTATTTACATTTTCTTGATGTTTTAAAAAGTAAAGATATTCGCCTAATTTTTTTAAATTATTAACATTATCAGGATTTAAATTTTCTCTTATAATAGAACCTATTTCTCTAATCTTATCTTCAATATTAAAAGGATAATGTGTATCTATTTCCATATCTTCAAAATAACCATAAGGTTTTAAAGTTTTACTATCCGGTATACCATTAACTTTAATCTCACCATCTTGATAATAATAACCAAAATCATTAGCAATCTTTATACCACCATATACTTCTAAAATAAAAGTCATAATATTTAGCTTAATATCTAAACTAGGGTCCAATGGATCTAAATTTTTACCATAAAATAATTTATAAATATAAACAATTCTCTTTATTTCTCTTGATAAATTTGCTTCATCATAATCCTTTAACCAAGTATAATTTATTCTACTAGCATCACTTAAATTAATACTTTGTCCTTCAATTTTAAATCCTCTTCGAACATCAAGATTAATTTTATAACGTGTATTAACTTCTAAAAAATTCTCTTCTTTATATATTATTAAAGCATTATTTTTAAATCCAACATAAAGACTTTCTCCTGAATCTTTTTTAAATCCAAATTTAACTCGATAATTATCAAAATTACGAAAATAATATCTAACAGTTGTTAAAAACTCTTTAAATTCATCTAAACTTTCTATATCTGGCATTAACATGTCAAGAATGTTAAATACTTTTTCAATATTAATCCCCCTAGTTTTTTCTCCTTCAGCAATAAAAAGCATTTTATAATCTTTTCCTTGATATTCTCTTGTAAATTTCATATAACTATCATCAATATCACTATCTAAACTACTTAAAAAATTTTCCCTATTTAATTCTTTTAACATAAGTATCTCCTTTTTGACTTAATATTTTAACACTTTTTTCTAAATAGTCAATCTGTTTTTAGTTCTTCAAGTTCTAATAAATATTTTTTAATGTCAAGACCTAAAGCATATCCTCCCAATTTATTGTTTTTATTAATTACCCGATGACAAGGTATAAAAATTGGAATGGGATTTTTATTATTTGCACCACCTACTGCTCTTTGAGCTTTTATATTTCCAACTCTTTTAGCTAATTCTTGATAACTTATAACTTCACCATAAGGTATCTTTAAAAGTTCTTTCCATACTTTCTTTTGAAAAGGTGTTCCTTTTGGATTAAGTGGAATAGTAAAGTTTTTTCGTTTACCATTCAAATATTCAACTAACTCTATATAAGCCCTCTTAATAGTTTTAGTTTCTTTTCTTACTATCTTAATATCAGTATATTCATTAAATAATAATTTAATAATCATACCTTCTTCTTCTATAAAAGTTATTTTACCTAACTTTGTTTCATAATCATAATAATTCATTTTTTCTCTAAAAGTTTTTGTTCCTTATATTCCTTATAAATTCTTTTTTTATCATCTGGATCAAATACTTCAATTCGATTTATATAATCAAAAACTCTATCTATTTCTCCATTACTTTTTAATTTAAAAATATAATTAGAATCATCAAATATAAATTCTCCTAAATTACCACTTTCAATATAACCAAAAGGATATATTGTTTTTAAATCCATAATAATTCGTCCATGAACTCTAGCTCTTGGATATTCTCTATTAGAGTCAAGTGTTAAAGAAAATAAGGTATCATCAGAAAGTCTTATAACCATCGAATTTTCTGGAATAGTTTCAAAAGAAATTAAATCTTTAACGAATAATGCAAAAACATCATCTTTTAGATTAGCTTTTGCAAATAAAATTTCCATAATATCTTTTTTAAATGGTAAAACTTTATTAGCATAAAAACGAAAACGATCAAAGGCTTCTAAACCTGCTTCATCTTTTTTAATAGCATCTCTAATTGTAATACCTTCTTTTAAATGATTTTCTTCTCTCATAATACCAGTTGGATACTTAGAAATTAAATTTACTTGATAAACATTTTCAGGACTAGCTTCAAAATTTAAAGAGTATGTTTTAGCATCATTTGCTTCAAGCTCTTTATTTTTAGGAGAAACTGTAAGTTGATAACTATAACTAGTTCCAAAATATTTTTTTATATCAGAACTACTATCACCTTTAACAATAACTTGTTCACATGTTCTTTTATTTCTTGTACTTGAAGAAAAAGTTAAATCTAATGTACTATCTGATATTGTTAAACTTCTAACTCCTTCCCTATCATCCATAAAACCAAGTTTTACAGTATCACCTAAACTTAAATAAGTAGTAACAAGTTTATGATTATCTCCAATAACAAAAAATTCATAAGTTTCTAAATTATCATCTTTAACGTTTCTTTTATTATCATATAGTAAATTTGGTAATTTTATTTTCATATGAGAATATACACAATCTGATTCCTTTTTCTCATCAATAAAACCAACCGTTTTTATAACATTTGTTTCATTAGAACTGGGCTCTACTATAGCATAACTATCTTTGATTTTTATAGCTTTAAAACCAAGTAAATCAAGTAAGCGTTTTTCATAATTAGAAAATATTTCCATGTTATACCCTCTTTCAATCTCATATTATATAACAAAATTTCTAAAATGATTACACAAAAAAAAGATTTTTTTAGAAATCTTTAATTTTTTCATATATTTCTCTTATTTCTTCTTTAGAAAATATAACTGGACTATTTTTTAGTCTTTCCTCGTTAACACTTTCAAGAAGTATAGAGATATCTTTATCTTTTATTTCTACTTTGTCTAATTTCATATAAGAAATTATTTCACGAACTTTTAAAATACTCTCTTCAATAGTTTTAACTTTAAAGATATTTGCAATTTTAAGTAGTTTAGTTTCTAATTCTTTATCCTTTTTTGAATACTTTAATAATTTCTCCCAAACAGGTATTATAGTTAAAGCAACAGCATAACCATGTGGAATATTATAAAGTTTTGTTAATTTATAACTCATAGCATGTGGAGCTGTTGTCCTAGTTATGTTAATTGCACGACCACTTAAATTAGCTGCTGTTAAAATATCTTTATATGTTTTTTCATCTTCATTCAAATAATTTTTATAATTATCTTCTATTAATTCTAATGACTTTTTAGCATATTCTATACTTTTTATATTTGAACCCTTTGACCATAATGACTCAATTGCTTGACAAATAGCATCTAAAAGCGTTACTTTCTTTTGATATAAAGGTAAAGTTTTTAAAATATTTTTATCTAAAATAATTTTATTAGGATAAATACTTCCATGATCAACTGAGAATTTTTCATTTTTATAATATATTACCGCGAAAGAAGTAGATTCACTTCCTGTACCTGCTGTTGTTGGAATTGCTATTAAAGGTATATTTTGATACTTATATTTTTTATTTAAAAAATCAAGAGCATTATCTAATCCTGAAAATAATTTTATACATTTAGCTGTATCAATAGCACTTCCACCACCAATTGCAACAACTATATTATATTTATCTTTTTTAAATTGTTGAACACCAAGTTTTACATCTTCATAAGTTGGATTAGAACTAAAATCAGTAAATATTTTCTTATCATAATCTTTAAAACTTAAATCTACTTCTGAACTTATTCTTTTACTACATACAAAAAATATTTTTTCATTTTTTTTTAATACCTTATGTAATGTTTTTACATAATCATCTGATTCATATACTTCTTGTTCTCTAAAATCATAATATTTAATCTCTTCTCGAACTCTTTTATAATCATCTTCATTATCTATTTCATCAATATAATCATCACTATAGGAAATACCAATGATATTTAATTTATCACTTATTTCATTTAAAGCATTTTCAGCATAAACATTTGTAATTCCTTTTTCTACAAATTCATGAACTTTTTCTTTCCACAAGTTTAAATCTTTTTTACTTAATTTATAAAGTGGTTGAAAAGCATAACAATCTGAATCAAATATATTAATAGATACTTCTTTTAATTTATTATCTTTAAATCTTCCTTTGAAATCTTTTTCAGGTAAAGCTTTCTTTTCATTGTAAAGACAAATAGAAGGTCTTTCATCTTCTAGCATTTTTATAACTAAATTACGATTAAAAACTAAATCACCATGTAAAAGTAAAAAATCATCATCTAAATAGTCTCTTGCATTATCCATTGAAACAATATAATTTGTTTTATCATATATTGGATTAGGAACAAACGTAAAATGTAAATATGGATATTTACTTGCAATTTCATGGAGTTGTTCAGCAAAAGGTCCGGTTGTTATAACAAAATCTTTAATACCACAACTACTAAGTATTCTAATTTGTCTTTCAAATATCGTTTCTGAATTATATAATTCAACCATACATTTTGGTCTAAATTCTGTCATTTTACCCATTCTGATACCACGACCAGAGTTAAATATTAATGCTTTCATTCATTATCACCTCAATTTATTTTGAAATTGTTCTTTATTTTCAATAGGTGTTGTTGTTGGTCTTCCTAAATCAGCTCTTGATAATTGGTTAGTATTTATAATTAAAGCAGTTAAAGGAGTGTTCTTTAATGTTAAGGTCATTTTTTCTACTTCCTCTTTGGTACTTGCTTCTAAAACTTCTTTAAAGCCAAAAGACTTTAATATTCCTTTTATATCAATTCTTGATGCAATTGTAGGTTGAGCACCAACTGATTCATGACATCGATTGTTAATTAATATGTATTTTAAATTAGATTTGGCTTTAGAAATAGCAACAGGCACTCCTCCCATATGCATAATAAAAGCCCCATCACCATCAATACAAAAAATATTTTTCTTGGTGTTTAAACTAATTCCAAGAGCAAGAGATAAAGCATGTCCCATTGAACCAACAGTTAAAAAATCATTACCATGACCCATATTATATTTTTCTCTTAATTCAAAAATTTCTCTTGAGGCTTTACCTGTTGTTGATACTATAAAATCATTAACATCTAATGTTTTTAAAATAGAATCTAATGCTTCTTCACGAGTTAAATTTGGATTATTTTCTTTAGTTATTCCAACTTCATACTGAGAAAATGTTCCTTTTTTAACTACTAAAGCAATACTTTTTCCTGTTTCTTCTAAATATTTTTTACATTCCTTAATCTCTTTTTCATAATCTTCATCTAAAATAAAATATTTAACTCCTAAAGTATCTAAAAGTGGTAAAGTTAATTTGCCTTGTTTAATATGTTGAGGTTCATCTTTTATCCCTGGCTCTCCACGATAACCAATAATTAATAAAGATGGAATTTTATAAACTTCTTCATCACATAAAGATAAAAGTGGATTAACAATATTTCCTAATCCAGAATTTTGCATATAAACAACTCCAAATTTCCCAGTTGCTATATTATAACCAGATGAAATTGCTATGGCATTACCTTCATTAGCTGCAATAATATTGTTATCATCATCTGAATTATCTTTAATAGTTAAACATAATTCTTTTAATAAAGAATCAGGAACTCCTGTAAAAAAAGAAAAGTCATTTTCTTTTAAAACATCATAAAACTTTTGAGGATTAATCATCATCTTCTCCTATTACTGTTAATATTTCTTTAACAGGAACACAATATTCTTGACTTGCTTCAAGAGAACTTTTATCAACTAAAATCTTTTTAGCTGTTAACATCATATATTTATAAGCACTTCTTAATAAATGATTAGCATAAATAACAATATTAGCACCCTTCTCAAATAATTCAGTATCTTTTAAATAATTATAGGTTGTTGGAACTAAAACAAGTGGGATATCTGGATATTCTTTTTTAAATTTCTCCATAAATTCTAAAATTTCACTAGCATCATTTTTATAACTATGAATCATAATTCCAGAAGCTCCTGCTTTTATATAAGTTCTTGCTCTATCTAAAGCATCTTCCATAGTCTCTCCTGCAATAAAACTTTCAATTCGAGCAATTATTAAAAAGTCATCAGTTTTTAAAGCACTCTTTCCACGTCTAATCTTTTCAGCAAAAACATTTTTATCTTCTAAAATTTGAACAGCATCTTGTCCCAATAAAGAGTTTTGTTTTAAACCAGTTTTATCTTCTATAATAACAGCTGATACTCCCATTCTTTCAAGAGTTCTAACATTATAAACAAAATGTTCAACAAGTCCTCCTGTATCACCATCAACAATAATAGGTTTGGTTGTTACTTCTAATATTTCATCAATTGTCTTTACCCTACTTGAAAAGTCAACAACTTCATTATCTGGCTTACCTTTAAAAGTTGAATCACATAGAGAACTTAACCACATAGCATCATATTCTAAATCATCTACTTTAAGATTTTCAACAATTAGCCCACTTAACCCATTAGAAGCTTCCATAACACGTATATGTTTTTTTGTTTCAAGTAATTTTTTTAATTTTCCTCGTCTTGATTCTGGCATATTGTTTTTCATACTTTCACTCCTTTAAATTGCCGTTTTAAAATTTTAATAATGCATATAATTTTTTTATCAAATTTTTATAATCTATACAATTAGATTCTACGACAAAATTTATTATAGCATAAAAAAATAATAAAAAAAAGATATTAGACATTTCTTTCCTCATTTTTGTGTTATACTTATTTTAAGGAGGAAAAATGGAAGATTTTATTATTAAAAAATGTGAAAAATGTGGCAATCTAGTTAAAGTTATAGGACCATTAAAATGTGAAATGTTATCATGTTGCAACGATGAAATGACAACAGTTAAAGAAAATTCAGAAGATGCATCTTTTGAAAAACATGTTCCAAGTTATGAAATAAAAAACGATAAACTAGAAGTTACAGTTAATCACGTAATGGATAAAGACCACTTCATCGAATGGATTTGTTTCAAAACAGAAAATCGTGAAGAATTTGTTTATTTAAAAGATGAAGCTAAAGCAACTTTCCCTTATCAAAAAGGAACTTTATATGCTTATTGTAATAAACATGGTCTTTGGTCTAAAGAAGTTCAATAAAAAAACATAAAGTTTTAAATAGAAACTCTATGTTTTTTATTTTTCAATATTCGTATCCTCTAAATAATTTTCGGAGACTTCTTTATCAATTTCTTCCATAGCTTTACTTTCATCAACAATTTCTTCCCAATCGTCCATATTTTCATCAACTAATATTTTAACTTTAGTATCCCCGATTAATTCAATACCAAGTTCTTCTTCAACTACATAGTTGATTTTATTACCTTCAATATTAACTTCTTTACAGGTTGGATCTTTTAAACTTCTAACGATAATGGAAGCCCCTTGATAATCTACACCTTCTTTTTCACGAATATTAACTGTTTCTTTATAATTAAACGTTTCTTTTACAACATCTGTTTTAGTATCATTATCATAAGAATACCAAATATTTATATCATAACTTCCTGATACTGTAACCTTTTCTCCTTCTTTAAGTCCTTGAAAATTATGATTAATAACCCAACAACCTAAAACATTAGATGGCGTTTTATTAACATCTATAAAATGACTATGATTAAAGACTTTTTTCCCTTTTCCTAAAACAGCTTTTGTAACTATCTCTCTATAATTAGACATAAATCCTCCTCATTTTAATGTATGCAACAAAAAGAAAATTGAATACAAAATAAAATGAGAAGTAGTAATTTACATTATATTTCCATTAGTAATTGCTATATTTTGTCCTGTAATACAAGCTGCTCCATCTGATAGCAAAAATTCAAAGATTGGTATTACATCTTTAACATCTAAATTTTTTGAAGTTGGACTATTTAGTGCATTTTGTTTAACTACTAACTCTGGTATATTTTTTAAAAACTTAGTTTCAATCATTGATGGAGAAACACCATTAATTCTAATATTTTTATCAGCATATTCATTTGCAAGAGCTTTTACTAAGCCAAGTAAAGCATATTTAGACGTTACATAATTTGCTAAATATTTAGGAGGAATATTTTTTGTATATGATGTTAACATTACAATTACTTTTCCATATTTATTTTTAGCCATGATTGGTAGGAAATTATTTAAAATAATTACTAAAGAACGCAAAGAAATATCTATATCATTTTTAAAATCTTCCCAATTTAATTTTGAAAACTTTACATTTTGAACAAGTCCTGCTGGTAGATGAACAATATCTGTTGGTATCAAATTTAATTCTTTAATACTATTAACAAAATCATAAGTTTTATTTTCATCTTTAAAATCACCTTTTAAAGGTATTAGTTTTTCTCCTAAATCTTTTTTTAATTCTATTAACTTTTCACTTTCTCTATTATAATGAGCAATTATGTAATCATAGCCATCCGAAATTTTTTTTATCAAAGAAATGCCTATATCAGAAGAAGCTCCTGTTACTAATAATATTTTTTCAGTCATCTAAAAC
>CANRJE010000004.1 GCA_947630865.1 uncultured Bacilli bacterium
CATAAAAAAGGTATTGAAGCAAGACGTGGACGTGCTTGTGCTGCTAATATTGTACCAACATCAACAGGTGCTGCTTCTGCAATTGGTGCAGTTATCCCTAGTTTAAAAGGAAAAATGCAAGGAATTGCTATGCGAGTTCCTGTTCCAACTGGTTCAGTTGTTGATTTAGTTTTAAAATTAAAGAAAAAAACAAGTGTTGAAGAAATCAATAAATTATTTGAAAGAAATCAAAATGAAACTTTAAAAATTACATATGACCCAATTGTTTCAAGTGATGTTATTGGAACTAAATATGGTGCTGTTGTTGATGCTTTATCAACTGATGTTTTAGAAACAGAAGAAGGAGAACTAGTCAAAGTTATTGCTTGGTATGATAATGAAATGGGATATTCATATCAAATGGTAAGAACAGCTAATTATTTTAGCGAAAAGGAATAAGATGAATGCTATTTTAGGATTTTTTAGAAATACATTATCTGGTACATATTATGTTATTTATTGCCTTGTTCTTTTAACCTTTTTGTTTGCTATTGTTGGTTATTTGTATAAACAAAAGTATGCTAAGGTGGAATTTAAATTAACTACTAGTCAGCCTAAAAAAGAAGTGGTTAAAGTAGCTGATAAAAAAACTTCATCTAAAAAAGCTAAAAATAAAAATGTTGTGAAAAAAGAAACTACTAGAGGTCAAAGTGTTACATCAGCTATGGGAATTGCAAGTACTAAAAGTGTTGCTTCATCAAATATGAAGCAAGGAGCTCAATCACAGTTTAATACTATTAATAAATAAGAGATTAGTCTCTTTTTTCATATACTTTGAGGTGCTTATGAAGAATATTAATAAATTAATTATTTATTATAACGTTCGTTATTTAATGCTTATGATTATTATCGAATACATTATGTCATTTAATTTTTTAGATGGATTTATACCAGTTTATATTCCACTCAGTTATTTAATTATTCGTTTTTTGGTAATTCATGATATCGAGAAAAAACAAATAAAAAAAGATGATATTCTTTTCTATCTTTTAACGGGTTTTACAACTATAAATATTTTCTTTCACTTTAATATATTTTATGATATCTGTATAGTTATATTCTTGATTATTTTAAAAGATAAAAAGAGTAGTCAAGATGAGATAATTAAGAAAAATTTAGAAGAATTTTATAAAAGTCAAAAACAAAATTAGTTCATTTGAATTAATTTTTTTTATTAACTTTTTAAAATTAGAAGAAAAAAGTCGAATTTTGTGCTATAATTATTTTATATCATGAAAAATAGGCGGTGAAATATGGGATTTATAAAATTTAATGGTGTAACTAAACAATATAAAAACGGAGTTGTTGCTATATATGATTTAAATTTAGATATTGAAAAAGGTGATTTCTGTTTTATTATAGGTGGTTCTGGAAGTGGTAAATCAACTTTAATAAAAATGCTTTATCGTGAAGAAAAGCCAACTAGAGGAGAAATTATATTAGGTGGACTTCGAGTTAATAAATTACGAAATTCAAATGTATATAAATTAAGAAGAAAATTAGGAATTGTTTTCCAAGATTATAGATTATTACCAAAAAGTAATGTTTATGAAAATGTTGCTTTTGCTCTTGAATCTATTGGTATAAGAAAAAAAGATATTCGTCCAAAGGTTTTAAAAGCTATAGAAATGGTTGGATTAAAAAGTAAATTAAGAGATTATCCTGAGAATTTATCAGGTGGTGAACAACAAAGAGTTGCAATCGCAAGAGCAATTGCTAATGAACCTAAACTTTTAATCTGTGATGAACCAACAGGTAACTTAGACCCAGTTATGAGTATGGAAATTGTTGATATTTTGGAAGATATTAATAAAAAAGAAGGTACAACAGTTATTATGGTAACTCATGATAAAACAATTGTTGATAAAAAGAAAAAACATGTAATAGCCCTTAAAGAAGGACATTTATTTAAAGATTATAAGGAGGGTGAATACATAGATGAGATTCTTTAGAATTTTAGGAAGAAGTATAAGAGATGCTTTTAAAAGTGTAGGTAGAAATTTTTCTTTATCACTTGCTAGTATTTCTTGTATTATTGTAACACTTGTCATCGTATCTTTATCAATTGTTGTATCTTATAATGTTGATAATTTTTCTAATACATTAAAACAAGATTTAACAATTGTAGCTTTTGTTTCTAATGATGCTGATGAATTTGATGTTGATAAACTTAAAAAAGATATAGAAAATATTGGTAATGTAGATACTGTTACCTTTAAAGATAAAGCTGAAATAAAAAAAGAGATGATGGGAGAAGACGAAGCTTTTGAAAATGCTATGAAAAATTGGGACGATGAAGAAAATCCATTACAACATACGTATTTAGTAAAGGTTAAAGATATAGAAAAAATTGGTGAAACAGCAACGGCTATCAATAATTTATCATCAATTGATGTTGTTAAATATGGGCAAGGTATGGTTGACCAACTAATAGCAGCATTTAAGGCTGTTCAAAAAGTATCTATCATTGCAGTAGTTGCTCTTGTTTTAATGACAATGTTCTTAATTATAAATACTATTAAGTTAACAATATTCTCAAGAAAAAGAGAAATTTCTATTATGAGACTTGTTGGAGCAAGTAATTTTGCAATTAAACTTCCATTTGTAGTAGAAGGTATGGTTTTAGGATTTATTGGTTCAATTATTCCTGTTTGTATAACTATTTATGGATATAAAGCTTTATATACACATTTTGGTGGAAGATTATTTACTGATATAATTAAACTTGTAAAACCAGAACCATTTGTTTATTTTGCTTCTTTAATTGTTGTTGGTATAGGTATATTAGTAGGTATGATTGGAAGTAGTAGAGCTGTTAGAAAATATTTAAAAGTATAATGAGACAAATTAGAAATGTGGAGCTATAAAAAGCAAAGCATTCCTTTTTTTGTACTAACTGTTGAGAAAGTTTAAAAACTTAAACTAAAGATTTAGTTAAAAAGATAGTTAAATATAAATTAAAAAATGCTATAATTTTTATTAAGGAATGGTGATTTTAAAAATGAATATAAATTGGCAATATACAGATAAAATAGTTAATGCTTTATTAAAAATAAATAGTGCAAAAGAAATTGTTGATTTGTTGGAATTACCAGTATCTATTGAAGAAGAAATAAAAAAAGAATCAATAGCTAAAAGGGTACATTATTCTACTAAAATCGAAGGCAATAGTTTAAATTTAAAGGAAGTAGAATTAGTTTTAAAAAATAAAAATGAATCTTGTGAGCATAATGTTTTAGAAGTAAGAAATTACTATAATGCTTTAATGTATTTAAATAAAGAAGCTGAAAAGAATAATGTTATTACAGAAGATTTAATATTAAAAGTTCATAATTTAGTTACAGGAAAAAAATTAACATATAAAAATACTTATCGAAAAGAACAAAATGTTGTTGCTGATTCTGCAACTGGAACAATTGTTTATATACCGCCAGAGGCTAAAGATGTTAGGACTTTAGTTAAGCAAATGATAAATGAATTTAATGATAAAAAAAGAAATATTCCTATTCCAATTAAAGCAGGAATTTTAGCTTATGAGTTTGTAACAATTCATCCATTTTGGGATGGCAATGGAAGATGTATGAGATTATTGGCTAATTATATTTTAAAAGCATATGGATATGATTTAAAAGGTTTTTATGTTACAGAAGAATTATATGATAAAAATATAAATGATTATTATCAATCATTACAAATGAATTTGCATCATAATTATTATTTTGGAAGAAATAATGCTGATATAACAGAATGGTTAGAATATTTTTTAAATACTATGGCAACTACATTTGAAGCTGTTGGAAATAAAGTTAAAGAAATACATGAGAATAATAAAGAAGATGTTAGCATATTAGATACAATGGATAAAAGAGAAAGATGGATAGCTAATTACGTAGTTACTAATAAAAAAATAAAAGCTAAAGATATTGCTAATCATTTTAAAATTAATTTAGATACTGCAAACAATTGGATTAAAAAATGGATAGAAGAAGAATTTTTAATAAGAGTAGATAATAAACAAATAAGAAATGTTGATTATACCTTGACTTTAAAGTATTTAAAAAAATTAAACCGAAAATAAACCGAATTTAAGCCGAATTTAAGCCGATTTTTTAAGACTTTATAAATTATTAGAGAATAAAAAGTATGAAAAAAATACTTTTTTATTTTAAATTAAATTTAAAAAAAGAAGAAAAATTAGCACTCTATATTGACAAGTGCTAAAAAATGATTATAATTAGTATTGAAATATGAAATTTAATCATATTAATGTTGAAGGGGTGATAATTATGTATCCAAATAATAATGAAGAAAAAGAAAATGTATTAGAAAAATATGGACGAGATATTACACTTGATGCTAAAAATGGAAAAATTGATCCAGTTATAGGGCGTGATGAAGAAATTCGTGGTATTACTCGTATTTTATCAAGAAAAACAAAAAATAATCCCGTTTTAATTGGAGAACCAGGAGTTGGAAAAACGGCTATTGTTGAAGGACTTGCTAATAGAATTATAGCAGGTGATGTACCTAATAGTTTAAAAGATAAAAAAGTTTGGGAACTTGATCTTGCTAGTTTAATAGCTGGTGCTAAATATCGTGGTGAATTTGAGGAACGTCTTAAAAATGTTTTAAATGAAATTAAAAAAAGTGAAGGTAATATCATCATGTTTATTGATGAAATTCATATGATTGTTGGAAATGGTGCTGAAGGAGCAATGGATACTTCAAACATCTTAAAACCAATGCTTGCTCGTGGAGAAATTCATGTAATTGGTGCTACAACTTTAAATGAATATCGAAAGTATATTGAAAAAGATGGAGCTTTAGAAAGACGTTTTCAAAAGATTAAAGTATCTGAACCAAGTGTTGCTGATACAATTACAATATTAAGAGGTTTAAAAGAACGTTTTGAAATTCATCATGGAGTATCAATTACTGATAAATCTTTAATAGCAGCAGCAACTTTATCAAATCGTTATATAACAGATAGATATTTACCTGATAAAGCAATAGATTTAGTAGATGAAGCTTGTGCAACAATAAGAGTTCAAATGGATTCTGTTCCTTTAGAACTTGATACTATAACTAGAAAAATATTATCACTTGAAATAGAAAAACAAGCAATAAAAAAAGAAAAAGATGAATTATCTAAAAATAGACTTGATGAAATTGAACATGAACTTGTTAATTTAAAGAAAGAAGAAGCAAAACTTAAAGAAGATTGGAATAGAGAAAAAGAAATAAATGATAAAATAAAATCTAAAAAGAAAGAACTAGAAAATGCTAAATTTACGCTTCAAACGGCAGAAAATAAGTATGATTTAGAAACAGCAGCAAGATATCGTCATGGTGAAATACCAAGACTTGAAAAGGAATTAGATGAATTAAATAAGTTAGAAAAGAATCGGATTTTAAGTGATACAGTTAATGAAGAAGATATAGCTTATGTTATATCAAAACTTACAAATATTCCTTTAACAAAACTTGTATCTTCTGAAAAAGAAAAATTATTGAGTCTTTATGATAATATGAAAAAAAATGTTATGGGACAAGATGAGGCTTTAAAATTAGTATCAGAATGTATTATTAAAAGTAGAAGTGGAATAAAAGACCCTAATCGTCCAATTGGTTCATTTATTTTCTTAGGACCAACAGGAGTTGGTAAAACCGAGGTTGCTAAAACGTTAGCTTATGAACTTTTTGATGATAAGAGTCATATGGTTCGAATTGATATGAGTGAATATATGGAGAAATTTAGTGTTTCAAGACTTATTGGTTCTCCTCCAGGATATGTTGGATATGAAGAAGGTGGAGAATTAACGGAAGCTGTAAGACGTAATCCATATAGTATCGTTTTATTTGATGAAATTGAAAAAGCCCATCCAGAAGTTTTAAATTTATTACTTCAAATACTTGATGATGGTAGAATAACAGATTCTAATGGAAGAACAGTTGATTTTAAAAATACAATTATTATAATGACAAGTAATCTTGGAAGTGAATATGCTCTAAATTCGGAAAATGATAAAGTTATGAAAGAGTTAGAAAATACTTTTAGACCAGAGTTTATTAATCGAATTGATGAAATAATTATCTTTAAACCATTAACAAAAGAAGTTATATATCAAGTATTAGATAAGATAATTCATGAAATAGAGATGCGTTTAAGTGATAAAAATATTAAATTAAATTTAACAAAAGAAGCAAAAGATTATTTAATTGAAATAGGTTATGATGTTAATTATGGAGCAAGACCTTTAAAGAGAGTTGTTTCAAGAACACTTGAAGTATTACTTGCTAATAGCCTAATAAGTGGTGAAATTAGTTATGGTGAAACAGTTACTTTTGATTTTAGAGATAATCAATTAGTAATTAGATAATAATTTAGGAAAGATAATAAGTAAAATTATTGTCTTTTTTATTGAATATTTTTTGGCTTTTATTTATAATGAGAGTATAGGAGGAAAATATGGAAGATATTAAACTTGATGGCCCTCAAATGAGAGTAGTTGACTATTTAAAAGAAAAGAATAAAGATAATGGGAAAGTTGTAGCTGGTCAGTACTTTGGTAGTAATTATACTTATGATGAAACATTTAAAATGTTTAATGATTATAAAAAAGCATTTTTAAGTTTGGAAGGAAAAGGTGAAAATGGTATTTTAATTGCATCTCCATCTACTATTTCTTCTGTTAATGCTTTCTTTGGAGCAATGGATGCTAATAAGATTGCATGTCCTATTGGTCAAGGTTTTTTACAAACATTCACAGAAAGATATGTTAAAGAAAGTAATGCTAAAACAGTTTTTGCTTTAGATTTATTTTTAAATGAAGATTTAATTAATAACTTGGCTAAGGCTGGAGTTAAAAATATAATTGTAACAACAATTTCTGATTATATGAATCCCGTTGCTAAAGCAATTGCTAAAACTAAAGGACAAATACCAAAAGTTGATTTTATTGATGCTTATGTTCGAAGTGGAAAAAGTATTCCTCAAGGTTTAGAATTAATTCGTTTAAAAGATTTTGCTAAAGTTGGAAGTAAAATTAAAGAAGATACGAAATTTCCTTATAGAGAAGATCAAATTGTTGCTCATTTTTTAACTGGGGCAACAACTAGTCAAACACCTAAAACTGTTAGGGCATATGGAGATGAATTTATTACTTTAGGAGAAATTTATAATACGGAATATTTTGATTTAAATCCAGGAGAAGTTAATACAATTTTTATTCCAATTTTCTATGGAACAGGTGCAAGTAACAGTATCTATGCAGGACTTATCAATGGTATGACTAATAATTATAAACCAAAATATGATAAATATGCTTTTGCTAAAGATTTACAAGATTCAAAAGCTGTTGTTTGTGTTGTTGCTCCTAGTCATGTTGCAACGTTATTTAATTCTAAGTTACCAGATAATGCTTTAAGTCATGTAAAATATATTTATATTGGAGGAGAGGCTGTAACACCTGCTTGGCTTGAAAGAGCAAGAAGTGAGGCTAGAAGACTTGGGATTAAAGAAATTATCAATGGTTATGGTCAAACAGAAATGTTTTCAATGACAGGTATTTCTAAAATGAATCCTGAACGTGATGATGATGTAAGTATTTATCCTGTTCCTGGTATGAAATATCGTGTAGTTGATGATGAGACAAGAGAAGTATTAGGAAAAAATCAAAGAGGAATTTTGGAAACTTCATATCCTAAAAAGTTACCTGGTTATTTAGATGGGGAGAAAAATAAAGAATTATTCACGAAAGATGGTTGGGTTCATTCTGGAGATTCTGCTATTATGTATGATGATGGTTCAGTTAGAGTTTTTGGACGAGGAACAGATTTCTTTAAAAATAATGGCAAGAGTTATGCTATGTTTGATATTGAAGAAGCTATACTAAATCATCCAGGAGTTAATGAAGCTGAGGTTATTAAATTTGAAATTAATGGAAATGAATATCCTGCTGCTATTGTTGTTTTAAATGAAGAATGGCAAACAAGGCTACCAGAGTTTTTAAATTATATGCGAAGTTTAAAAGTTCCAGGAATTGAATACTTATTAGGAACGAGATTTATTGATAACTTTAGAACCAATGAAATAACAGGTAAGAGAGATTACTTAAGTTTGCCTAAAACAGATAGAAAAGGTTACTATAAAATGGACGATAAATTCTTATGGCAATTAGATTTACTTGATGATTTGAATACACCTTCAATCTTTACAATTCCAGAGAATGAGTTAACTATTTATTTTGAACAAAAAAGTAAAGTAAAATCTTTATAAAAAGAAAAAAAGGGAGTGAAAATATGAAAACTTTTATGGCATTTCCAATATGTAGTTTAGTCTTTATGTCCTTAATTGCAACTGTTTATTTCTTAAAACCACGTATTAAATCCATAGAAAATAGTATTTATAAATGGCTAGTTATTGTTAATATAATAGGACTTGTATTAGAAATACTTTGTTATTTTGCAGTTGATATGGTTGATACTTATTATTTCTTATCGATTGCTATTTTAAAACTTTATGTTGTCTATATATTTATCTGGGCTAATGTTTTTAATTCATATGTTTTTATGGTTTCATATAAAAACTATGATAAGAATGACGAAACGGTAAAGAAATATTACCAAAAAGTAAAAAGAAATTCTATTATTTTTGGATTATTAGGAGGTATTTTACTTTTATTCTTACCAATTAAGATATTTAATGAAGGCGGACTTGCTTATACATATGGACCTATTACCGATGCTTTGATAATATTTTGTTTTATCATGGTATCATTTTGGTTTATTAAATGTATAGTAAATATAAAAAATTTAAAACAAAAGAAATATATTCCAGTTATTGCTTGTATTATTGTTTTAACTTTAGTATTAGTAATTCAATCATATGATAGGTCAATTTTAATATCAACAACAGGACATTCTTTTATGGTTCTATTAATGTTTTTTACAATTGAAAATCCTGATATGAAAATTATTAATGAACTTAATAAAAATAGATTATTAGTATCTGAGACTAATGAAGAAAAATCAAACTTTTTATTCTTAGCATCTACTCAATTAAAAGAACCAATTCATAATATTGAAAATTTATCTAATAAATCACTTGATACAAATACTAAAGAAAATATGGAAGAAAGATTAACTGTTATTAATAATGATGCTCATTTATTATCTTTTTTGATTTCTAATATTATGGATATTTCAACTTTAACTAATGCTAATATTAAGGTTATTCCTAACAAGTATAGTTTAATTAATTTACTTGAAAAAATTAGAATTGTTAAAGAAAAAGATGTTAAATCAGGAGTTGACTTACGATTTATATTAAGTAAAAGTATTCCTAAGTACTTATATGGAGATTCTAAATTATTAGAACAAGTTATAAATTCACTTTTAGATAATGCTATTAAGTATACAGATAGTGGCTTTGTAGAATTAACAGCTAATGTAATCGTTAAATATGATATGTGTCGTTTGGTTTTAAGTGTTTATGATTCAGGAAAAGGTATGTCAATTGATAAAGTAAATGATTTAATTATGATTGATGAACCTTTAAATGATGAAGAATTAAAACGTCTTGAAACTAAAAATGTTGATATCAATACTGTTAAAAAGATTGTTACTAAATTAGGTGGTTATTTTGCTATTAAAAGTGAAGAAAATAAAGGTACAGAGATAAAAATTGTTATAGATCAAAAAATAGAAAAAGATGATGATGATGTTTTTAATAAATATTTAAATCAAGATACAATTTTAGTAGCATCTAATGATATGGAGTTTATGAAGAATATAACTAATTCTTTAAATAAGCGAGGATTTGATGTTGAAAATTCAATTTATGGAAATGATGTTTTAGATAGAATTAGAACAGGAGAAAATTTTAAGTATATATTTCTTGATGATATGTTAGATATTAGAGCTTTGGAAATTTTAAAGAAGTTAAAGAAAAATCCTAAGTTTAAAACACCAGTTATTGTTATGTTAAATGATGATACAGCTTTTATCAAAGAACATTTTATTGAAGATGGATTTAATAATTATCTTTTAAAATCAGATTTAAATTCTGAGCTTAATCGAATTTTGAAATAGTTTAGTTTTCTAAACTATTTTTTGTATAAATCAATTTCTTTTGGTTATCTTAATAGTGGTGAATTGTATGCTTCAAAATGTCTTATTGATGGCTTTAAAAGGAAGTATTGCTGTTATATACCTTTTTTTGGTAGTTAAAGCTCTTGGTAAAAAACAAATAAGTGAACTTAATATCTTTGATTATATAATTGGACTTTCACTTGGTAATATTGCAGCTGAAATGACAGTTAATAAAGATATATCAATTCTTGGTGGTTTAGTATCAATGACGGTTTATGGTTTATTTTCACTTTTAGTATCTTTTATAACTGAGAAAAGTATTAAAGCAAGAAGATTTTTAACGGGTTTTCCAATTGTTATTATGAGTAATGGAAAAATTAGTCGGGAGCAATTAAAAAAATGTAAGATTGATGTTAATGATTTACTACAAGATGCTAGAGAAAGTGGTTATTTTGATTTATCGGAGATTAACTATGCTATTATGGAACCAAGCGGTAAGATTAGTTTTCTTCCTAAAGCCAAATATACTCCAGCAACACCTAATGATATGAAATTAAAAGTAAGTGAATCAGGATTAGCTGCTAATTTAATAATTGACGGTAATGTTATGAAAGATAATTTAAAAGTAATAGGACATGATGAAGAATGGCTTTTAAAAAGATTAAAAAAAGAAGGTTACGATGATTATACAAAATTGCTTTTAGTATTATGTAATAATAAGGAACAATTAACAATATATAAAAAAGATGATAATGTTGAGGATAATAAAATTGAATGATTAGAAAATAGATATCTAATCATTTTTTTCATTAAAAAAATGATTTATACATACAAATATAATGGACTTTAGTGAAAATAATATTGCTAAATTTTAATTAATATGTTATATTATCTACGAAGTAAGAGATTACTTTAATAACTTCTTGGCTCATAATGAGTCCATTAGTCCAAAAGGAGGTGTAATAAAATGCGTAATTACGAAGTTATGTTTGTTGTAAAACCAACACTTGAAGATGAAGCAACTTTAAAAGTTTTAGCAAACATGAAAAAGGTTCTTGAAGATATGAAAGCAGTTATTAAGTCTGAAAAAAATATGGGAAGACGTGAACTTGCTTATGAAGTAAAAGGTTTCAAGAACGGCAATTACTTTTTATTAGAAGTAGAGGCAACTCCTGAAGCCGTTTCAGAGTTTGATAGAGTTGCTAACATTAACGAAGATGTAATTAGACACATAGTAGTTAGAGTGGAAGAATAGGAGTAATTAATGAATAAAGTATTTTTAGTAGGTAGATTAACTAGAGATCCAGAATTAAGATATGGTGCTAACAATAATGCTGTTATGCGTACCTCAATTGCAGTTGACCGTCAATTTCAAGGTCAAAATGGAGAACGTGGAGCAGATTTTATTAATATTGTTGCCTTTGGTAATCGTGCTGAAACTATGAAAAAATATTTAAATAAAGGAAGTCAAATTGCTATAAGTGGTCGTATTCAAACAGGATCATATGATGGACAAGATGGAAAAAGAGTTTATACAACTGATGTTATTATTGATGAATTTCAATTTTTAGATACAAAAGCATCACGAGGAATTACAAATGATAATCCTGATAATAACTTTCAAGATACTTCTTCAAGTACCGAGCTTACTCCATATGATTTTGCAAATGATAATGATACCTCTGAACCAGATCCATTTAAAGATTTTGGTGATAAAATTGAAATTGATGATAGCGATTTACCTTTCTAGAAGGAGGATAAAATGGCAGAATTTTATAGAAAAAAGAAAAAAGTATGTTACATGTGTACAACTGGTAAAGATATAAATTATAAAGATGTAGATATTTTAAAAAAATATATAAACGATAAAGGAAAGATATTACCTCGTCGTGTAACTGGTGCATGTGCTAAACATCAAAGACATATAGCTGAACAAATTAAAAAGGCTCGTGCTATTGCTTTATTACCATATACAAATAAATAGGAACAAATTTATTAAGTTTCTATTTTTTTTTATCTAAAAGTATGTTATTATATTATATATAATAGAGTAAAGGATAGATTGTTATGCAGGAATTAAGACAACTTTTAAAAGAATACGAAGAAAAGTTAAAAGAAGCAACTACTAAACTATCAGCACAAAATTTTCCAAGTATTGATTTAGATAAAGATATATTAGGACAAATAAATAACCAAATTTTGTCTTTTTTCAAGAACTTAATTCCCAAATTAAATTTAACTAGTGAAGAAGTTAAAGAAATAGAAGATGCTTTAGATTTTTATAATAAAAATGCTGATTTAGATTTAAATCTTTTAATTGTAAGAGATAAAAAAATAGAAAATTTTATTGAAGTTATAAAAAATTTATATCAAAAAATAGAAACTTATCAAGATATGATAAATAAAGAATATCAAAAAATAATTGAAGAAAATCAAAGATTAATTGCAATTATTAAAGATATATTTAAAGATTTAAAAAGTGATGAAGAAATTGATATTGATAAGTTAATAGAAAAAATAAGACAGTTACCACTTTCACTTGAAACTATTATTTTGATATTAAGAGAAGCAAACTTAAAAAACTTAAAAAAATATCAACATGATTTAAAAAGTATTAAAGAGCAAAAAGAAGTAAAAAAAGAAGATAAAGAAGAAAAAGAAATAAATGAAGTTATTGATGATCAAATAGAATTAGATCATAGTACTTTAAAAAAATGTCAATCTTTAATGAAAAAAATCAATGAAGCTTTGAAAAAAGATTTGAGTCAAGATGCTCAAAAGTATCTTATTCAATCAAAGTTAGTTATTTTAGAAGATGAACTTAATTTCTTATATTCTGAATCTAGTGAATGGACTAATTTAAAAGAACAAAAGGATTCTAAAGAAGTATTGAAAGATTATATAATAAGTATTAATAGTAGAATTCAAGTACTTTATGAAAGACTTATAGAATTACAAGAAGAATATCAAAATACAAAAGAAAAAGAAGAAAGTGATATTGAAAGTAAAGAAGAAAATAGAGATATAATATTTTTAAATCCTGTTTTTGAAGATTTAGAAGAGTTTACTTGGGGAAAATGTTCTCCTGCTATAAGTAAGAAGTTAGCTAATTTGCTTATGAGATTAAAAAATGGTCAAATTGGCTCACCTATAAGAAGTAAGAATTTTGATTCTTTAAAATATCCAATTAATAAATTAAAGATTGGTTCTAGTGGAGGAACACCAAGAGTTTTTTATCAAATTGTTGAAAATCAAATTATAGTTCTTCATTTAGGAATAGAAGGTCGAGTAGATTATAATGTATTTAATGCTAAATTAGATGCTAGAATAGGAAATAATCAAGAATATAAAATGCTTCTTACTGCACTTCTTGATGCTAAAAAATCTCCTAGTATGCCTTCAAAATACGATAGTAGCATTTCAAATTCTGAGTTTTTAGCTAGATTATTAGCTGAATATAAGAAAGTAGAAAAAGAATTTTGGAGTAAAATGGAAAGTGAATGCTATCAACCTAATAGTCAAGAAAGGCAGGTGGGATAATGTTTCTAGAATTATTAAAAAAATATCAAAGTGAGATTATAGAACTAAAAAAGAGTCAAGAAGAAAATGCTCAGATTAAAACTTATATAAATATTTTAAGTAATAAAGATAAGTTTTTAAATTTAGATGTTTATAAGTTTATAGATTTTTTAGAAAATTCTAACTATAGAGAACATACTAAAGAAGAAATTAAAACAACACTTATTTATATGCAACGAAATGACTTGTTTGAAGACCTTAATTATCAGAATTTTATAGGAAGTTTATTAGCATTTATAGAAAAATTACAGAAATCTTTTGATTTATCCCTAGCTGAATGTGATAATTTACTTAAGAGAATTAAAACAGTTTTAAATGATTTTCAAGATGAAAATGCTTTTTTAGGAGATTTTGATTTAGTTATTAAAATATTAAAAGAAAATAAAGCTACAGAAGAAGAAATATTTGTTATAATGCGTGAAATAAATAATAAAAATAAAAGAGTTTATAAACGCTTAATAAATGAAAGTAATCATCTTGATGATGTTGAAGTAATTGACAGAGATATTGATAGTAATAATCAATTCTCAATTATAGAAAAGTATGGTTATAGTATATCATTTACACCATTTGAAAAAAGTATAATTGAAAGTATCGATTCTAATGAATTAAAATCTAAATTAGATTTCTTTGAAGTAACACCAGAATATAATTTCTTAAAAAATAATTCTTTAAATACACTTGAACATCGTTTATTTGTTATATTATTATTAACTCCTCTTAATAATATTTCAACTATCTATCAAATTGTTATAAAAGATAAACTTAATGTTAAGAATATATTACCTAGCTTTTATTTAGATAATGAAACTGTTAAAAAATTAAAAGATATGCTATCAGAGAATAGACATTTATTAAACAATAAAGCAGAAGATAAATTTTATTCAATGATTTTAGTAAATGGCTATGAAAGGTTTATGGAAATTACTAAATTATTTAAAGAGTTAGGTTGTATAGGAAATTCTAAAAAAGAAGAAACTCTTTTAGCTTCTTTAATTAATAAGAATCCTCTCCTTTTCATGAGTAGAGCAACAACTATTGAAAAGGGACTTAGAACTTTTGCTGATTATGGTATTATGGTTCGAAATCCTAATGTTTTAACAATTGAAAGACCAGAAGAATTATTAGATAAATTTATAGAAGCAGGACTTTATGATTATGTAAAAGAACATCAAAGTATTATGTTAGAAAAAGATTCAGCACTTTTTAAACGTATATACTATGCTAAATTAAATAATTTAGCAATCTTTAGAGGAACTAAATTATTAAGTTCTAATATTACTAATGTTGATGGTTATCAAATTAATGCTTCTAATTGTGATGAAAAAGTAGTAACTTATGAACCTGAAATTTTTAAAACACCATTTTATGATAGTGTAAGAGAAGAAGCTAGATTAAATAGAAGTTGTAAGGAATTAGATAATCCTTTAATAAAAGTTTTAGATGAAAGTTTTAAAGTAAATAATGAAACTTATTTAATAGTTAGAGAAAGAATCTCACGACTTAAAGTTTTAAGATTAATGCAAGCATTTTTAAATAAAAATAATCTTAATGATAATTTTGAAGGACTTTTCTTTTCTATTTTTAATGAAACATTAATTAGTAGAGAATCATATGAAGAAATTGTTATTAAAGTTATGAGATTATATTATTTACATGCTATGGTATCAGTTGAAGGTCTTTATAATATTTGTGCTTCTCTTGGAGTAGTGCAAGATAAAGTTGATGCTTTAATTGGACCAACGAAAGGAAGTAAATAAGATGGATTTTTTAGAAAAAGCTGATATTTCAAAAAAGATAATTTCTCAAATGGAAAAGTTATATGATGAAGAATTAATTGCTAATATTATTTATAAAGAAGAAGAAGTATTAGAAATAATTGATTATTTTAAAAAATTAGAATTAGATATTGAAAGTATTCTTTTAAATCGTTTAGATGTTTTCTTATTAAATCTTGATTATATAAAATCTAAAATTGATGAAAATCAAGAAGTGATAGAAAACTTAAAAGATGATTTTTCAATATTTGATGAGTTAGTCTAAATTATTAACTTATTTAATAAATATTAAGAATGGTAATGATACTTTCTTAATATTTTTTTCTATAAAAGATAACATAAAATATAGTATATAATAGAATTTAGTTAGATTATGTAAATTGCACTTTAGATATATATGTGGTACAATTATATTATGATTTTTTACAAGGAGGCCAAATGAAAGTTATATTTCTTAAAGATTTAAAAGGACAAGGTAAAAAAGGGGAAATTAAGGAAGTAAGTGATGGCTATGCAATGAACTTTTTAATAAAAAAAGGATATGCTCTTAAAAAAACAGAGGGAAGTATGAATAAGCTTAAAGAAGAACAAGAACATGATAGAGAGTTAGATGTAAAAAATCGTGAAGAAGCTTTAAAATTAAAAGAAAAACTTGAAAAAGTAACGTTAAACTTTAAAGTAAAATCATCAAAAGATGGAAAAATGTTTGGAAGTATTAGTACTAAACAAATTAAAGAAGAACTTCTAAATCTTGGATATAAGATTGATAAAAAGCAGATAGAAAATATGATGATTAATTCATTAGGAACACATATTGTTATAGTTAACTTATATAAGGACATTAGTTGTAATTTAAAAGTTCATACAGAAGGAGTGTAGTATGCCAAGAAGTATACCAAGTAGTAAAGAGGCTGAACAAGCTGTCTTAAGTGCTATGTTTTTATCTAAAACTGCTATTGATAAAGCTTTTGAATTAATAGATGAAACAGCTTTTTATTATGATAATAATCGAAAGATTTTTAATTCTATTAAAAGTTTATATGAAGCTAATGCTCCTATTGATATGACAACTTTAACTAATGAACTTCGAGATAAAGGTGTTCTTGAAGAAATAGGTGGAGTTATTTATTTAACAGAAGTATTAAATACTGAATCAACAGCTGCTAATATAGATTATTATTTAAAAATTGTATATGAAGATACTTTAAGAAGAAGATTAATTGATGCATCTAATGAAGTAAATCAACTTGGATATGATACGTCACGTGATGTTTCAGAAACGTTGGATGAAGCTGAAAGAAAAATTTTAGGTGTTGTAAAAGATAAAAGATCAACAGAATTTAAACCTATTAGAAATGTAATTGATAATGTTCAAAAGAACTTACAAATGCTTTCAGAAATGAAAGGAGAAATAGTTGGTCTTGGTACAGGTTTTGTTGATTTTGATAAATTAACAACTGGGTTTCAACCAACTCAACTTATTATTTTAGCTGCTCGTCCTTCAATGGGAAAGACAGCATTTGCTTTAAATATTGCAACCCATGTTGCTATTGCTGAAAAGAAAACGGTTGCTATTTTTAACCTAGAAATGTTAGCTGAACAACTTGCTAATCGTATGCTATCATCTCTTGGACAAATTGAAGGGTATAAACTTTTAACAGGTAAACTAAATAATAACGATTATGTAAAATTTAATGAAGCATTGAGTCAATTAGAAGATGCTAATATATTCATGGACGATACAGCAGGAACGACAATTGAAGAAATAAGATCAAAGTGTAGGCGATTAAAATCATCTGATGCAGGTTTAGATTTGGTAATAATAGACCATTTACAACTTGTATATAGTAACAAAAACTTTGGAGGAAATAGACAACTTGAAGTATCTGAAATATCTAGATCTTTAAAAATGTTGGCCCTAGAACTTAATATACCAATTATTGTCTTATCACAGTTATCACGTTTAGTAGAAAGTCGTGAAGATAAACGTCCAATTATGAGTGATTTAAGAGATTCTGGTTCAATTGAACAAGATGCTGATATTATTGCTTTCTTATATCGTGATGATTATTATAATAAAGCAGCAGCAACATCTGATAATACAAGTTTAAGTGAACTCTTAGTTAGAAAAAATCGTAGTGGTGGTACGAAAGATATAAATTTAATTTTTAAAAGAGATACAAGTACCTTTTTAAATTTTACGAATGAAGGGAGTGGAGTAGCTAGTGAGTGATAATTTGAATAAATCGGAAATTACAAATGCTGAAAATGATGGATTAGTTTTAGATAATGAAATGAGTAATAAGAGAAATAATGGAAAAACACCAATTTTAGGTATTGTTATTTCTTTCGTTTTTGCTGTTGCCTTTGCATTTTTTTGTACTAATGATGTGTTTTCTAAAACAAAAACCCCAGTTGAAGCTTATCGGGTTTACTTAAAAGGTGAATCAATTGGACTTATAGATTCTGAGAATAAATTATATGATTATATAAATAAAATGCAGCAATCTTTAAAGGAGAAATATAATGTTGATAAAGTTTACGTTCCTAGTGATATAAATGTTGTAAAAGATGTAACTTATGAAGATAATTTGCAATCTATTTCAAATATCTACAATATAATTAATCAGAAATCACCATTTACTATTAAAGGTTATATAGCTGTAATTGATAAAACAAATGCTACGGAATATGTAGATGATTCTTTAACAGAAGAAGATAAGCAAACGGAAAAAGAGAAAATTGTTAATGTTAATCTTCTTAATAAAGATACTTTCAGAAATGCAGCTAAGAAAGTAATGTTATCTTTTGTAACGGAAGATGAATTTGATGATTATAATAATGACACTCAAAAGCCAATAGTTGATCAGGGAGAGATAATCGAGAATTTATATATTGATGCTAAGATTGATTTTAAAGAAGCATATTTACCAGTTAATGAAAAGATTTATACCTCTGAAGAAGAATTAACAGAATATTTATTATTTGGTTCTAATGAAAACATGTCTTCCTATACAGTTAAAGATGGAGATACCTTAGAAACAATAGCTGAAAATAACAAAATGAATATCAATGAACTTTTGATAGCTAATGCTAATTTAGGAGATGAAAATGCTTTACTTCATGTCGGACAACGATTAACGGTAGGAGTTTTGAATCCTGTTTTTTCAACAATTGAAGTTACTAATCGAGTTGAAGACCAAGCTATTAAATATAAAACGGAATATAAATATGATAATACCAAGGTTATGGGATATCAAAAAATAGAAACCAAGGGTAGTAGTGGTACGACTAGAGTTACTCAAAAAGTAAAATCAATTAATGGAGTAATTGTTCAGGCAGTTATTACCAATAAAGAAGTTATTAAACCTGTTGTTAATGAAGTAGTTATTAAGGGAGGAAGACAAGCAGCTATCACATCAGCAGGAAATTGGGGTTGGCCATGTAATATTCCATATGTTAAAACTAGTGATTGGGGTTGGCGTTGGGGCCGTATGCATAATGGAGTTGACTTATACCCATCAGGTGGTTATGGTTCACCAATTTATGCGGCTAAAGATGGAATTGTAACAGAAGTTAAATATAATAGTAGTTTAGGAAATTATGTTGAAATTAATCATCAAAATGGTTATTACACAAGATATTTACATATGGCTAAATTGTCACCATATGTTAAAGTAGGTCAAGCAGTTAAAATGGGTCAAACAATTGGAGATGTTGGTAATTCTGGTGCTTCTCAGGGAACACACTTGCACTTTGAAATTTGGAATGGAAAACCATATTCAAATGGTGCTCAAAGTTTTAATCCATTGAGGTTCTATTAATGCAAGTTATAATTTTAGGTAGTGGTTCAAAAGGAAATTCAACACTTTTAATAACCGATACTAAGAAAATATTAATTGATGTTGGATTTTCTTATTCAAGAACCAAAACGATTTTAGAAAAATATAATTTAACGCCAAGTGATATTGATTTTATTTTATTGACTCATAATCATAAAGACCATATAACAGGTCTAGCTTCTTTAACAAAACGTGAGAATAAATCAGTTTATATTCCTGAAAAAATGGTTTCAGCAGTTAACAAATTAGTTTCTATGGAACATATTATTCCTATTTCAGATGATGATTTTTCAGTAGATGATGTTCATATTAAATTTTTACATACTTCTCATGATGCTCCATCTCCAGTTGGTTTCATAATTGAAGATAAAACATCTTTAGTCTATATGACAGATACTGGTTATATAAGTAAAAAAAATTTAAAATATATGTCTAATAAAAATGTTTATATAATAGAAAGTAATCATGATCCAGAGATGCTTATGGATGGACCATATCCTTATATTTTAAAACAAAGAATTTTAAGTGATACAGGACATTTATCAAATGAAATGACGGGAAATTATTTAAAAGAATTAATTGGTCCTGATACTAAAGAAATAATTTTAGCTCATTTAAGTGAAACTAATAATTTAGAAGATGTTGCTATTAAAACTGTTTCGGAAATTATTGATGGTAAAGTAGAAGTAAAAGCTGCAAGACAAGAAGAGGATATAAGTGTTTTAGTATGATTAGAATTATTTGTGTTGGAAAAATTAAAGAAAATTATTTAAAAGAAGCTATTTCAGAATATTTAAAACGATTAACGAAATATACCAAAATAGAAATAGTTGAACTTCCTGATGTTTCTTATGATATGAAAAAGACTATCAATGAAGAAAGTTTAAATATTTTATCTCATTTAAAAGAAAGTGATTATAATATTCTTTTAGATATAAATGGTATGGAATATGATAGTTTAGAATTTGCTAAAAATTTAGATAACATTAGAAATAACAATAGTAATATAACTTTTATAATAGGTGGTTCTTATGGAGTAAGTTTAGATGTAAAAAATAAAGTTAATATGAAAATTTCTTTTTCTAAACTTACTTTTCCTCATCAATTATTTAGAGTAATGTTACTTGAACAAATATATAGAGCTTTTAAAATAATTAATAATGAAGAATATCATAAGTAAAAAATAAAGATAAGCAATTATCTTTTTTTAATAAATAAAAAAGTATCAATTGGATACTTTTATCTATCTTATAGAATGTTCGTGGTTATTTTCTAAAGGATTTCTTCTATCTCTTAAATTATTGGCATAATTTTTAAAGTTATCTAAAGCTCGTTTAGATAGCAATAAATAAGTAACATCATCATCTCCACCAAACATATAATAAGAGGCATTTTTAATTACTCCCATATATTGAATCATAGGAAACAAATTTTCAAGTTGATCGTCTTTTGTATATTCATCTATAATTTTATTAAAGAAATCTGGATTTATGGCTCTTTCAGATAAAACTTTTAAAGCTTCGTTATCATTTTCTAATTTTCCAATTCCTCTTAGTGTTCTAGCAAACATTATAGCGGGATTTTGTAATTCACCATAAAAGTCAAAATTGGTTTTATATGTGTCTCCATCAAAAAGCCTACCTCTAGTTTTATTTTGCATATTTGGTCTTCTTTTTCTTGCAAAAGTATAGGTAAAATCCTCGGCTCTATTTTGAGTAATCGCTTCATCTAAAAGAGAAAAACCATCATAAAATAATTGAGCACTTTCTTCTGTTATTTCACTTGAACGTACTTTTTTATCTAAAAAATTAATAACAGTATTCATCCATTCATTATTAATACAATGTCCTAATTCATGAGCAACATATAATCTAGTTCTCTCTTTAGGTGTTAAAAATTCATTTCCTCTAAGATTAGGATTTATAAATAAGATGTTATTATCAGTTTCAGCCTTTCCATAAATTCCTCGTTCATTTATAGGCAAAACAGAAATTGTTTCTATTTTTTCTAATATATTTAAAATGTGTTCAAAGCTAGGATTATTTATATTATAAATTAAATATTCTTCAATATTATTTATAAATTCACACATTTTAGAATAATCACTTTCAATATCATTAATTTCTCCTTCACCATATTGATTAAGAAAATAATTATTGCTATTAGTTAATAATCTATTTAAATAATTTTTAACTCTATCATTATATGTAGAAAAATTATAGTTTAAATCATACTTTTGAATTAATTGCATATGACCTCCCTTATAAATATTATTTATGTCCTTTAGAACCAGATTCATAATCACTATCTCTACTGTCTTCATTTCGTTCTGTATTAAGATTGATTAATCTTAAAATATCAATTTCTCTTTGATTATCAGAATTATGTCTTTCTGCATTGGGATTATGTCTTAATCTTAAAGTATCATTTTGTCTTTGACTGTTAGAATTATGTCTTTCTGCATCAGGATTATGTCTTAATCTTAAAGTATCGTTTTGTCTTTGACTGTTAGAATTATGTCTTTCTGCATCAGGATTATGTCTTAACTTTAAAGTATCATTTTGTCTTTGAGTATCATAATTGTGTCTTTCTGCATTGGGATTATGTCTTAACCTTAAAGTATCATTTTGTGTTTGATTGTTAGAATTATGTCTTTCTGCATCAGGATTACGGCTTAACTTTAAATCAACATCGTTTCTAGTATCTTCTATAATATTTCCATTATTATCAACAGTTAAACTAATACCTTCATGATTTTCATCAATTGCTTGTAATTGAGAATTAGCTCGTAAGAAAAATTTATATTGATTTATATCTTTACAAAGGATAGGATTTTCTCTTTTTCTTCCATTATTATCATAAAGAGAATCAGACCAGGCTGGAGATATTTCAGCAGATAAATCGATATAACTTACTTTTTTTTGGTTATTATCATTTACATATAAACCAACTACAGCATGACCATAACTAGTTAGTATTCCCTCATTATTGTGGTTTCCTTGTTTTTCAATTTTTTGGGATTCGAATCCAAAATATCTAAACAACTGATTTAACCCATCAGCTAAACCTTCACAAGTTGCATAACCTTCAACAATTAATCCAAAATAGTTTGTATAATTTGGTGCATGTATTGGATTATCAGGCCAATAATAAGCCGTATTCATTTTAAACTTATCATATATATATCTTATTATTTCAAAATCACTTAAATGGTTTATATGGATATGTCTTTCTATTTCCAAAACTGTTTTAATAAGATGTAGCACTTTAATTTCTGGAACTTTATCACCTTTATAAGCAGGCTTTAATCCACCTACTACTGTTTTACTATTAATTGAAGTAATTGGGTCTACGTGAAATGTTGATCCTAAGTTTTTATATAAAAACATAATGTCTTCTAAATTAAGAGATATTTGGTCTTCTCTTAATCTACGGAAAGAAGGCTTAATTTTTAAGTTATCTGAAGATTGATTATTATTTTTAGAAAAACTTTTATTTCTTTCATCAAAACGTTCTTTTCTTACTCTATTAATTAGATAAAAACCATTTTGGTCCATTTTAATTAGAAAGTAACTATTATTACCAGTTTTAAAAACATAATTTTTAACTCCGTTTTCTAAAGAATAAATACCAGTATATCTTATCTTATTACAAAATTCAGGGTCATATAATACATCATTTAAATTAACACTTTTTAATTCAAAATGTTGTCTTTCTGTTTTTAAAAATTCCATTTAATCACATCTCCTATTTTAATAGTATCATATTTTCAACTAATTTAAATTAATTTATGAAAAAAAAGTGTCATTTGACACTTAAGTATTTGATTGTTGCATCTGCTAAAATTTTCATAGCATCAACTAAAATTTCATCTTCTAAATTATAAATTTGTCTTAAAGCAGAAAGTTCTGTGCATCCAAGAACAACACATTCTGCACCTTTTTCTTTTAAAGAATTAATAACTTGATAAAACTTATTTAAATCAATTGGCTTACCACTTTTAATACCATCATAGATAATACTAGAAATAATTTTTTGTTCATCATTGGTTGGAATTAAATAATTAATTTGATATTCTTTTAATAACTCTTCATAGATACCACTTTTAATTGTTCCTTCCGTTGCTAATACGCCAACACTTTTAATGTTTTTTCCTTTTAGATATTTAACAGTTTCAGATACTATATTAATAAAAGGAATATTAGTTTTCGCTTCAATTTCTTTATAAAAATAAGAAGCAGTATTACATGGCATCGTGATAATAGAAACATCACATATTTCAAGTTTTTTAACCATTTCTAATATTTTATTTAAAGGATTAGGTTTATTATTATCAAGAATATAAGAAGTTCTATCAGGAGTAGTTGGGTCATTTATAACTACTAATTCAATATTCTCTTCAGTATTTTTTAAATCTTCTTCTAATAGTTCCATAAATTTTACTGTTGCAAGAGGACCTAGTCCTCCAATTATACCAATTTTTTTCATAATGTTCTCCTTTAAGTATGTTATAAATCTTTTCCAACTTCAATAATTTTTCTAATTAATTCATCATCATTATCTCTAAAACTTTTATTTAAAAGAGGAATATTTAAATTATTTTCAATTATTTTTTCAATTCTTTCATCATTAAAAGTTAAAACTAAATATTTTGAATCGATCATTTCTATTTTTTTAATAATATCTATAATTTCTTCTTCATTTTTTTCTTTTAATTTATTATCAATTATAATATTTAAAATAAGATGTTCTTGGTCAATTTTAGCTTTTGTATTTTCAACTATTTTATTCATAAAAGAAGTTGTTATTTTATAATCACAACCAAGTATTGCTATTGGTTTCATGTTGCCTCCTATTTATAGTATTTATGATATTTTCTATAGAAATTTAAAGTTTTTAATTTGATTAAGAAATATCTTTTAAAAGAATAATCATTTTTATATAATAAAATATTTCTAACTTTATGTTCTTTATATAATTTTTTAGCTAAATCTTTTAATTCATCGTTTTTAGTGTATTTCATAATTACACCTTTAGGAACGATTGTCCATAAGAATTTATTATCAAGATATTCAATATCTCTTTCTTTATCATAGATAAAATCATCAACTAAATACTTAACAATATTTTTACCACTTACAGTTACAAAAGATGAACTTCTTCCTTGTCTTATATTTATTTCAAATAATTTATAAGAATTGGTTCTTTTATCTAATTTAAAATCAAAATTAGCATAACCTTGAAATTCAATTTCTTCTAAGAATTTTTGCATTTTATCGAATAAATCTTTGTCATATGTTGGAATAATTGCTCCATAATCTCCAATTGATGCAGGTGTTTTTTCTTCTAATAGAATTTGTCCTAATGCCATGAATGTTACTTTATGATTTTTAGTAACATAAGCATTTAATACTCGAAGATAGGTATCATCTCCTTCAATATATTCTTGAATAATTAAATTACCTTTATAAGTAGAACCATAAATTCTTCCTAAAATATCATCAAATTCTTCCTTAGAATAAGCAATAAAAATTTTCTTTTTACCTAAAAAATCAGCTTTCCAGTACATAACACTATCACTTGGTTTAATGATGACTGGAAAATCAAATTCAAGTTCTAAATCTTGATAGGTATCATATGTTGTAATAACTGTTTTAGGATAATCAAGATTATATTCTTGACAAGTTTTATAAAAGTTTTCTTTTAATACGAGTTTTTCCATTAAATTTTTATCGATATATGGAACTAAAAAGTCTTTTTCTAATACCTTTTTATTTTCAATTATTAATCGCATATAAACATCACTGCAAGCAATTAACAAAAGTTTTTTATCAGGATATTCTTTTTTAATTCCTTTTAAAACTTTTAAAAAAGTTTTTTTATTTTCAATATCTAAGTTTTTATAAGGTACAATTATTTTACTATATTTTGTTTCTAAATAATCTTTTTTTCCAATGGCGATTGATTTTATTTGATATTCTTCATGAAAAGCAACTGCCATTCCGTAGACGTTTCTATCACTTCCAAATAATATTGGAATAAATTCTTGTTCTTGCATACTGCCTCCTACACTTGATAACTATAAATAGTATAACACATAATAAAGTAATTTATGAAATATTTTTATATGATGACAAGAATGCAATGGATTATGTTATTTAGTTAAATTTTTTATTAAGAAAGTTGCATATAACATGATTTACACCTTTTTGCACCCACTTTCTTAAGAAAATTACACCTTTTTGCACCCACTTTTTATTTTTCATTAATTTAATCGACATTTTTTTAGTTAAAGTAACATATTTTTATGTTATAGTTATAATAGGTGAGAATATGGCTGGTGTTAATAATTTATTATGGAGTATAGCAACTGTTCTTTTAGTTTTTAGTGGTTTATATTTTGCTTTTAAATTAAAATTCTTTCATTTAAACTTTAAAGAGATGTATAAGTATATTTTTAAAAATAGTAAAAGTTCTAAAGGAATATCCCCATTTGAGTCTTTAACAGTTGCTCTTGGAGCTTGTATTGGAGTAGGATCTTTAGCTGGTATTGCTCTTTCAATTTATAAAGGTGGAGTAGGGACTATTTTTTGGATATGGTTATCTTGTTTAATTGTTGCTCCTAATTCATTAGTTGAAAATGCCTTAGCTGTTATTTATCAAAAAAGAAAAGGGGATGCTTATTATGGAGGACCTGCTCATTATATTAAAGATGGACTAGGTTATAAAAAACTTGCCTTTGTTTATGCCTTTTTAGTTGCTTTTTCTTATTTAGTAGGTTTTTTAACAATTCAATCAAATTCCATAGCTAAAGCTTTTACAAATTTCTTTAATGTTCCTTCTATTTTAATTGGAATAGTAATAGCTATTTTATCATTTATTGTTATTCATAAAGGTATTAAAGGAATTGCAAAGTTTTCATCAATTTTTGTTCCTATCATGGGAGCAATTTATCTTATTATTTCACTTTTAATTATTTTTAAAAATTTAAATATGCTTCCTAATATTTTTATTTCTATATTTAAAGAAGCTTTTAATTTTAAAGCATTAGGGTATGGAATGTTCTCGGTTATTTTGATTGGTATTCAAAGAGGAATATTTTCAAATGAAGCTGGAGTTGGAACGGGAGCAATTGCCTCAGGTTCAAGTGGTGCTATGAGTCCTATTGGTCAAGGTTTAATTCAAACACTTGGTGTTTATATAACAACTTTTATTATATGTACAAGTACAGCTTTAATTATTTTAACATCGGATTATAATCCTTTAATGTATTCTAATGTTAATGGTATCGAAATAACTCAAAATGCTTTAATTTATCATATGGGTAGTTTAGGTAATCTTGTTTTATATTTCACGATTATTGCTTTTTCTTTTTCAACAATTGTTTCAGGTTATTATTATGGTGAAGTTAATATGCGATTTTTATTTAATAAGATGACAGAAAAGCATACTTTTATTTTAAAGATAGTAACTTGTATTTTACTTGCTCTTGGAACTATTATGAGTCCGACATTTCTTTGGTACTTTGTTGATATTCTAGTAGCTATTTTAGCTATCATTAATGTATTTGCTATTTTCAAACTAAAAAAAGATGTTATAATAGAATATATAAGTTACAAAAGGAAGTGTCGTGATGATAGGAAACGATTGGGATAGTGTTTTAGAGGAAGAATTTAAGAAAGAATATTTTTATAATTTATTAAAATTTGTCCAAGGTGAATATAAAAGAAAGACAGTTTATCCTTCTAAAAAGGATGTATTTAAAGCATTTCGTTATACACCTTATAAAAATGTTAAAGTAGTTATATTAGGACAAGACCCATATCATGGAGAAGGACAAGCAGAAGGACTTAGTTTCTCAGTTCCTAAGGGAATAAAAAAACCTCCTTCTCTTCAAAACATCTTTAAAGAATTAGAATCGGATTTAGGTTGCGAAGTTCCAAATACTGGTTCTTTAGTTCCATGGGCTAAACAAGGAGTTTTACTTTTAAATACGGTTTTAACAGTCATAAAAGATATGGCGGCTAGTCATAAAGACATTGGTTGGGAAGTTTTTACTGATGAAGTTATTAAGAAAATAAATGAAAAAGAAGAGCCAGTTGTATTTATTCTTTGGGGAAGCTATGCAAGAAGTAAAAAGAAATTTATAACTAATCCTAAACATTATATTGTTGAATCAGCCCATCCATCTCCACTTTCTGCTTACAATGGTTTCTTTGGTTCTAAGCCATTTTCTAAGACCAATGATTTTTTAATTAAAAATAATCTTACGCCAATTGATTGGCAAATAAGAGATTGAGGTAATATGAAAAAAGGTAAGAAAAAGAAAAAATTAAATAAAAAGAAAATAATTATTATAAGTAGCTTTATAACAATTTTTATTATCCTATTATTATTACTATTTTTTTTCATGCCTATTGTAGTTTTCAAAAAAGATATTGTAGTGGAAGTTAATTCTCATGTAAAAACTAATTATTTTGTTTCAAATATATTTTTAGGCAAGATTGAAGATAAAGAAATATATGCAGAAACTGTAGGACAAGGAAAAGCAAACATTCAAGTTAAATCTTTATTTGGAAGAGTAAAAAATTATCAAGTAACATATACTGTAAAAGATACAAAAGGACCAGATATAGAAAGTAAAGATACTTTAGAAATAGAAATTAATTCAACTGATGATGTTTTAAAAAATATCAAAATAACTGATAATTCTAAATTAGATATTGAAAGTAAAATAGAAGGGGACTATAAAATAAATGAGTTAGGTGATTATAAAATTAAAGTTATTGCTAAGGATAAATATAACAATAAATCATCAAAAGACATCGTTTTAAAAATAATAGATACAACTAAACCTCAAATTGAAGCTTCTAGTGAAATTACAATAAATGTAGGAACCAAAATTGATTTATTAAAAAATGTAAAAGTAACAGATAATTCCAAAGAAAATATTAAACCTTCTGTTCAAGGAAAATATGATATAAATAAAACAGGAAACTATAAATTAAAGTATTATGCTAAAGATAAAAGTGGTAATGAAGCAACTAAAGATTTCACTTTAAAAGTTATTAAGAAAAATCAAGATATAAAAGAAACTGTTAATAAAACAATTAAAACTAGTAAAGGTTATACTTTAATAATAAAAAATGGAGTTGCATCTATTGATGGAGTTATTATAGCTAATAAAACTTATTCTTTACCTAGTACGTATGGAAATGGATTAACTAGCACGACTTCATCGGCATTTAAAAAAATGCAAACAGCAGCCAAAAATGATGGCTTAAGTATTTATATTTCAAGTGGATTTAGGTCATATCAAACCCAAGTTGCTGTTTATAATAGTTGGGTTCAAAAAGATGGAAAAAGTGTTGCTGATACATATTCAGCAAGACCAGGATATTCTGAACATCAAACAGGTTTAGCAATGGACCTAAATACAATTAATCAATCATTTGCTAATACTAAAGAATATAAATGGCTTCAAGAAAATGCTTATAAATATGGTTTTATTATGCGATATCCTAAAAATAAACAAAATATAACAGGTTATATTTATGAACCATGGCATTATCGTTATGTTGGAGAAAGTCTTGCTAAAACTTTATACAATAATGGAAATTGGATAACAATAGAAGAACATTTTGGAATAGATAGCAAATATCAATAAGAATTTTTGTAAAAGAAAATTCTTTTTTTGTCGATTAAATAATTTATAAAACAAATAAAACTTCATATATTATTTATGGAGGGTACTATATGTTTCAAAGATTTGATGAAGAGTCTAAAAAAATATTAAAAAGATCTAAAAAGGAAATGCAAGATTTAAAACATCCTTTTGTAGGAACAGAACATTTACTTTTAAGTATTTTAAGTAATCCTAATTTAATTATCACGAAGAAATTAAATAATGAAAAAATATATTATAAAAATTTTAAAGAAGAACTAATTAAAACGGTAGGAATTGGGAATAGTTTAAATTCTTATTTTATTTATACACCTCTTTTAAAGAGAGTAATTGAGAATGCTATTTTAGATAGTAAAGATGATAATTTATATGAAGTCAACATAAATTATATTTTTATTTCACTTTTAGATGAAGGTGAAGGAGTAGCAATTAGAATATTAAATAAACTAGGGCTTAATTTAGATGAAATGTATTTTGATTTTGTAACTAAAGATAATGAAAAAGATAAATATAAGGGTAAGAAAAAACTATCCATTTATGACCATGGAGTTGATTTAGTCGAAAAAGCTAAAAATGGAAAAATTGATCCTGTAATTGGTCGATGCGAAGAAATAAATCGTTTGATTGGAATACTTTTAAGAAGAACCAAGAATAATCCCTTATTAATTGGAGAAGCAGGAGTTGGAAAAACGGCTATTGTTGAAGCTTTAGCTTATAAAATCTATAAAAAAGAAGTACCAGAGATGTTATACGATAAAAAAATTCTTTCTATTTCAATGGCTAATTTAGTAGCAGGAACTAAGTATCGTGGGGAGTTTGAAGAGAGAATTAGTAAAATAATTAAAGAAATAGAAAATAATCCTAATATAATAATTTTTATTGATGAAATGCATTCCTTAGTTGGAGCTGGAGGAGCAGAAGGAGCAATTGATGCTTCAAATATTTTTAAACCAGCTTTAGCTAGAGGTAAACTTCGATTAATTGGAGCAACAACCATAAGAGAATATAAAGATTCTATTGAAAAAGATAAAGCTTTAAATCGTCGTTTTCAAACAATTTTAATTGAAGAACCAACTAAAGAAAAAACTTTTGATATTTTAAAAAAATTAAAACCTATCTATGAAAAATTTCATAATGTTATAGTACCTGATGAATTAATAAAAGATATTATAAATCTTTCTGATAAATATATATTTGATAGAAAAAATCCTGATAAAGTTATTGATATTTTAGATGAAGTTTGCTCTTATTGTTCTTTAAAAAAAGATACAAGAGAAGAAAAGATTGCTGATCTTAAAAAAGAATATGATAGTATTGTTAAAGAAAAAAATAATTCTATTATAAAACATGATTTTGAAACAGCTGTTTCTTTAAAAGAAAAAGAAGTTGTTTTAGAAGATAAAATTAATAATATTTACTTAAAAAATCAAAATCAAATTAAAAAAACGGTTACTATTTCAGATATTTCTAAAATAATTAAAGCAAAATCACATGTTCCAGTTTATGAAGTTGATAAGGAATCTTTGAAAACTTTAAAGAATTTAGAAAGTTCTTTAAAACATAAAATTTTTGGACAAGATGAAGCTATTTCTTTATTAGCAAATGAAACAAAAAAGATAAAATTAGGTTTAAAAAATAGTGAAAGACCAATTTCTTTTCTTTTTACTGGCAAAAGTGGTGTTGGTAAAACAGAACTTGTTAAAGAGTATGCTAATATTTTAGAAATACCTTTGATTAGACTTGATATGAGTGAATATAGAGAATCGCATACCACTAGTAAAATACTTGGTTCTCCTCCAGGATATGTTGGATATGATTCTGATAAAACAGTTTTAGATGATGTTAAAAATAATCCATATTCTGTTATTCTAATTGATGAAATTGAAAAAGCAAGTCCTAGTGTTTTAAATCTTTTTTTACAAATATTAGATGAAGGTTTTATAACTGATTCACATCAAGAAAAGATATATTTTAATCATACAATAATAATCATGACTAGTAATACCTCATCTAGTGTTAAAACAATTGGATTTACATCAGAGAAATTAAATAATATTAAGAATAAATTAGAAGAAGTTTTAAATATTGAATTTGTTAATAGAATTAATCATATTGTTATTTTTAATGATTTAAAGGAAGAAGATATTAAAAATATTGTTAAAACAGAACTTAATAAAGTTAAAATGAAATTTAAAGAACAAAAAATAACTTTAAATATATCTGAAAAAGTAATTAATGAGATAATTAAGCTTTCAAATTATGAAACAAGAGGAGCAAGAGGTATTAAAAAGATTTTAGAAGAAAAAATCGATAGTATTGTAATTGATAGTATGTTAGAAGGAAATACCAAAGTAAGTATAAAATCACTTTCATAAGTGTATTTTTTATGTAAAAGTCTTGAGTTCTTCATTTTTTTCTTGAAAAAATATCAAAAATGTTATATTATTAAATCAGAATAGAAGGGATTGAGAGATATGCAAGCTAACTCTAAACAAAATACCATTAATATTTTGATTGAAGATTATTTAAAAGGTTCAGCGGATACTAATAAATTAGAGATTCTAAAGGATGCTTTAAATTCTTTACAAATAAATGATTTAGTAAAATTATATGCTTGTTATACAAGTTTTAAATATGTTAATAAATATGATGTTAAAGCTTTAATCAATCTTTTATCTTCTTCTATAATTGAAAAATTAGATACTTTATCTTTAATTAAAGTAATTGATTTATATATAATGTTTTTTAATCGTTCTTTGTTAATTGAAGATACTATGATTGGCAATAAGAATATTTTATCTGTTATGAGTTTTGATATTTCTAATGAAGAATATATTGCTAGTAAAATAAAAAAGAAAAATATTTCTAAAGAGAAGTTTATTGAAAATTGTAAAAAAGAACTAGCTGCTTATGCTAATTCAACTTCTATAACTGAAGCAATAAATAACTATTTAGAAGAAATAGAAGAGAATATTTTGGCTTATATTGATATTAAAATAGAAAAATTAGAAGGACAAGAAAAAAAATATTTTATAGAGAATTTAAATACAAGATTTGAGAATGCTTCTAAAAAATTACTTGATCTTACTGAATGTTTTGATAATCGTCAGAAATTAATGAAAACTGATCCTGTTGATTTATTGGATTATAATATGCTAAAAGGTCGAATAGTTGTTTATGAAAATTTTCGAAATGAACTATTAATGAGCAAAAAAAATGATGAAAATTAAGAGGCTGCTGAAAAAGTATACAAAGATTACTGTAAAGAAAGACAGTAGTCTTTTAATTTGGTATAATAGTTATATA
>CANRJE010000005.1 GCA_947630865.1 uncultured Bacilli bacterium
TAACATAGATGGAGTAATTCCAACTGCTACAGATAAAGCAAAAAGAATTGCTGATTTATAATTTCCCTTGATTAATCCATCTACAATCAATATAAAAAATACTGTGCCAATCATATAATATAACAATAATTTAGTAATATTTTTCATACCAATATCAAAGTTTGTATCATGATGTTTTTTACTTAATTCTTTTCCCATTGCTCCAATATAGGTCTCTGTTCCTGTTTTTATAACAATACCTTTCCCATTTCCTGAAACAACAGATGACTCCATTAAACATATGTTATTGATATCAAATATATTTTTTCCATCATTAGAAGTTACATATTTTTCAACAGGAACAGACTCTCCAGTAAAAACAGACTCATTAATAAATAAGTCTTTTGCTTCTATTAAAATCATATCTGCTGGTATAATAGAGCCAGCATTTAAATTAACAATATCCCCTATTACTACCTGTTCAGTTTTGATATTTATTTCTTTAGAATTTCTAATTACATTGGCAGTAGAATATATTTCTGACTTTAGTTTCTGATTAAATTTATATTCTGAATAGTCCTGACTGAATCTAATTAATGCACTAATTAAAGCAATTAAAACAATTATTATAGAACCCAATCGATCTGCCATCATATAGTTAATAATTGCTAGAAAAAAAAGTATTAAAATAAAGGGATCTTTTAATGAAATCAAAAAGAAATATATAGCCCCATGCTTTTCTTCCTTAATGTATATATTTAATCCATTTTTTTCCTGTATCCTTTTTACTTCATGTTCTTTTTTCCCATTTTCTGATGTTTTGTATTTTTGAAATAATTCTTTTTTTGATAACTTTGAAATTTCTTTATATTCTTCATATAAATCATTATGCATTTTATCACCAACTTAACTTTATTTTTCTATATGAATTATAACATATTTTACTATAATTGTACTTATAATTTTATATATCACATTAAAAATAATTATTATAAAAACGTTTCTAATAACTAAATGGTTACAAAAAAAATTAAAAAGTAAACAACATTTTTAATTTTTCGTTTATATGTTAATTTAATTTGCTAAAATACTTATATATATATTTATAATGATTATCTTTAAACTTTAAATAAATAGTAATTGTTTATACTTGTAATTTATCTTATAATTACATGTTTAAAGTATTGTTCTTGGAATTCAATTAATGCATCAATTGCATCATCAGTATACTCTTTATTTTCAGGTACTATTATTAATTTATCATCATTATCATTAATTCTATGAACAATGGCAATACATTTTCCTTTAAAAGATTTAACAGGTTCAAAAACACCTAATAAATAACAATCTAGTTCTTCCCCATCACCACTTATAGCATTTGGAACATACCCATAATTTACTGGATAAATAAATCCATATTTAGGATGTTTACTACCATATTCCCTATCTATTTCAATATTCAATATTTTTCCTAAATACTCTCTACTATTCATAATATCAGCACTCCTTCGAATAACTATTTTTATCAAATATTATATAATTTTCATTTTACTCTAAAGGTAATTTTTCACAATCTAAAGTTTTAAAGTTACATTCTAACTTATAATGCTCTCTATCTTCTCCAAAATTAGCAGGTGCTGCTTCTATAGAAATATAATTATCATTAACACTTAAAAATTCATATATAAAACTATTATCATATTTAAAATTTAATTCTTTCGTACTTATTTTTTCTTTATCAAGAGTATATTCAAAAACTACAGCTGCACTTTTCAAAACATAAAGTTTATTATTATTAAATATATATTGCTTTGATTGAGGAGAATAAATATCATTAAATTCTTCTAATAATATGTAATCATTGTCATCTATTAAATAAAACAAACCTACATTATTATATGATTCACCATCTAACTTCATATTAGCAATAGCATAAACATCTAATTGATTTTTATCTTCATCAATATATCTATAAATCTCTTTTTCATAACCTTCTAAACTATAATGTTTAAAATTAGCATACTTATTTTCATTTATATTTTTAGAACAACCACATAATATTAATGCTATACTTAAAATAAATATTATTCTTCTCATTTAATCTCCTTCTAACTGCAATATTCTTTTTTATATTCTAATATATCACTTATATATACCTTCTTATTAGTACACTTTAGTAAAGAAAATTCACTAGTTTTATAAATAACACCATTTTCATAATTTGTCTTTGTTGCTTTATTTTCCTCAACTTGATAATCTAAAAACTTAATAAACGTATTCATAGAAATATAACTTGCCCTAAGTAAATCTTCAAAAAGTCCATCATATCCCGTACCTTTTTTTAATTGAAGACAACCATCACAATCAGAATATACATCATATTTTTGATTGTCATCTAAATCTAAATATTGGTACATTTTTTTCATGTCTCTTGGATATGGACTATTACTTGGAATATGATAATAACTATATTGAACTGTTTTATAATCAGTTATTTCATTACAAATATCATTTGAATAATTACCAATATCATACTTAATATAAAACTTATTAGTAAATAGAGATGAATCTTTTAAAACTCCATATTCTAAAATCATAATATCATTTTCTTTATCATAATAATACTCTTTTAAATGACAAGTTTTTTTCTTATAATTTTTTATACTTTTATCAAAATCATCTATAATAGCACCTTCACTTTGAAAAGTTTTAAAGACAATTTTATTTTCTTTATCAGTTTTTTCTAAAAAAGATAACTTTGGAATATTTAAGTACTTTTCTTGTTCAATATAATATTTACTGTTTCCTAAAGGAAAAAACTTAATAAAAACTATACCACTTATTAATAATAAAATAACAATTATTATAATTACATATTTCTTTTTCATAAAACTCCTAATTTTAATTTATTTTTTCAAATTTTACATTTAAATCATTATCAACTGTAACATCATACTTATAAAAAGCTAATGAATTACCATCTTTATCTTTTACAGAAATATCAATTGTAGTTTTTCCTGATACTTTTGGAATAAGATATATAAAACATTTAAAATTAGCATTATCTAAATCTTTGAAATTATATTTTACTCCTAATATGTTAGCATCATTTATCTTAATATTAACATCTGGTGAATAATAACTTCCAACCTTATCAATTGGTACTTTAACATCAAAATTTATATTCTCATACTTACTTTCTTTTATATAATTAATTTTAGAATCATCTAATTTTAAAAGAACATTTTCTAAAACATAATCATATTTAGTTTTTCCATTTAAAAAATCTTTAAGTAAATATTTTTCTTCAGAATTAACAATAACATAAACTTTATCACTTTTAAGACAAGGAAAATAATAGTTAAAAAGAGCATCTTCATAAAATAAATCTAATTCTTCTTTGCATATATCTCCTTCATCTACTACTTTAATATCAGGATAATGTAATTTATAATATTCATCTAAGTTATTATTATATAATCTTTTTCTATACTGATATAAACCAAATACTCCTAAAAAGATAATTACTACTAAAATGATAATAATAATTAAACCTTTTTTAGATATTTTATTTTTTTCTAGTAAAAATATTTTTCTTATTAATTTATTTATATCTTTAATTTTTAAAAGGAAATACATTAAAGTAGCACCACTTATATTTAAAATAAAATCATCTATATCAAATCTACCAGAAGAAGTTAACAATTGTATTAATTCTATCCCCAAGACAATTAAAATGATTGTTATAATAAATTTTTTAAATATCTTTTCACTTTCAAATAACATTGGTAAAAAGAAAGCAAATGGCATTAAGGCAATAAAATTTCCTAAAATGTTTAAAAATATTGTTTTGCTAGAATACATGCTATCAAATTGTTTAATAAAACTTATAATTGTTTTAAAAGGAATAAGATTTATAGAATTTTTAAAATAAGTAATAAAATCTTTATTAAAAGGGCTTAAAAAAGTAAAACCATTTCTTCCCCAAGAAGATGAAAATAAAGTTAAAACTGTAAGTAATATTAAATACAATGAAAAGAATATCCATAAATTAATTTTCATAGGTTTGTTATTATTATAATGCTTTGATAAAAATAAACTACCTAAATATAAAAATAGACACCCAAACCCAAAAATTAAAACCATTCCAATATCTTCAAAAATTATATTATGATTAAATTCAATCATTAGAAAAACTATACCTAAAAAGATAGCCAAAATATAAAATATAATTGATAAAATTTTTTTCATAAACCTCCTCAATTCATGTAATTTTTTTTCAAGTTTATCATTATCTTTATTTTAATTAATTTATTCTATTTTAGCAATACATTTTATAACTAATTATATAAAAAATAAAAGTATACATTTTTTGCATACTTTATTACATCTTTATTTTAATTTTGCATTAATATTTGTTGTCCTTCTATTAAGTCATAACTTACTAATTTCATACTATTTAAATTTTCTTTAAACATATCGATACCTGTAATTTGATTGTTTTCATAAGTTGTATAATAATATATACCTTTATCCATATTACAACAAGAACTATAAATTGTTATCTCATATTTATCATTTCCCATATGAACACAACCTCTTTGTTGCTCTACGGATTGTAAAATATGGAAAAATTGACTGATACTTTCAGATTCTCCTGTTCCTGATAAAGAGTTCATCTTTGTAAATGTTGCTTTAACAAATCTTGATGCTGATGATAGATCACCTGGTAAACCTAAAGCTCCCATACCACGACTATAAACATTAAAATCTAATTTTTGAGAAAAATTATTTATTGGTTGTTCGATAGAAAGATTCATATAGTTATTTAAATTAAACATTTGAATATCAAAAGTTGGATTATTAGTTAAAACTCCTACTGGATTATCATAGATTTTTAAACCATCTTCTGTACTTTCAACAGTAATTGAGCTTTCTTTATCTGAAATAATCCAATGCAAGGGAGATGCAGGTAACTCTTCACTAAAGTTGATAGATGCAATATTAATATTTTTTAATAATTCTTTTACTTCTTTAATATTTTCACATTGAGATAATACCCAAGGAATAAATTCAAAAGGTGCAATATTATCTTTTCCACTTTTTTCTTCATGATAATAAGCATTACCTGGAAAATTTAAACCAGCAATACCTAACCCTTTTTCATTAATAGCATCATAATATAGTGGATAGTAATTAGCAACATAAGCCATACCTATCATAGCATAATGTTTGTTAATTTCCTTAACCTTCCTAAATTTAAAAGGATAATTTCTAGGAGTTATTGTAACCGTTTCCTTATAAGAATATTCCAAATCTAAATTCCTTCCAAAATAATGATTTTTAGTATAATAAGTTATTGCTGTACACATAATATTACCTACCTTTCGTACTTAAAACTTATATCAAAAAGAAGTATAACAAAATAGCAATTTATTGTAAACAATTTACTAAGAAAATCTAACTATTTATTATACCTATTATAATAGAAAGCAATAATAATTGAACCTAAACTATTACCTAGTATCATTATTAATAAATAAAGTAAAACTTTAAAAGAAAATGTTCCAGCTATACTAAAATAAAACATATTCGCAACACAATGTTCAAAACCACATAAAATGAAAGCCATTACTCCCATAAATATTGTTAAATATTTACCAACTACATCTTTTTGTTTTTTATAATTATTAACAGCAATATACATAATCATTCCACAGAATATTGCTAAAATAAAGATACTTAAAAGATTATCATTCAACTTAATATTTACAATATTTTTAGCAGTATCTATATAATTTTTAAATCTTGTTAAACGCATTAAAGTTCCAACTAATAAAGTCCCTAAAAAGTTTCCAATTAAAGATAATAATAATTCTATAAGATAACTAATTTTATTTTCTAGTATATATCCAACCTTTCCAGTAAAAAGATTAAATGAATACATACAAACAGTAAGTAACCCAAAAGAAAAAATAAATGAACCTGCTATTTTATCTTCAATAGCTAAATAAGCTACTCCTCCTATTCCAATTAAAATACCAGCATAAATTCCTTTTATAATAAAATCTAAATATTTTTTCATAAATACACTATCCTTTATTACTATTTTAATTTTTTTATCATATTTTATCAACCCATTTTGTCAATAATTTACTATAATTTAAAATATTTAATTATAAATCTTGTACCATTTTTATCACTTTTAACATCTACTGTTCCATTATCATTTTCTATAATAGTTTTTGCTAAAGCAAGTCCTATTCCAACACTATCTTTTGTAGAATTTTCACCTTTATAAAATCTTTCAAAGATATGTTTTATATCTTTTTTATCAATGCCCCTACCATAATCTTTAATAGTAATCATAGAATAAGCATTATTTTGTTCACAAAAAATATCTATTTTGCTATTTAGATAAGAATATTCAAGAGAATTTTTAAGAATATTTGTTATAGCTTCAATTTCCCAATTAAAGTCACACATTATTTTGATTGTCTTAGCCTCTGTTATATTTATTTTTATATTTTTTAAATCACATAAAGGAGATACATTTTTAATAACTTCTATAAGAATATCTTTTAGTAATTTTTCTTCTTTTATAAAGTTAATTGTATTAGCATCAAATCTTGATAATTTTAAGATAGATTCGATTAAAAAATTAATATTTATTACATTTCTTTTTATATCTATTATAAAATCTTCTCTTGTCTTTTTATCCATATCATAATCATCAATTAAATTATCTAACATGATTAGAATACTAGTTAAAGGAGTTTTTATTTGATGTGATATATCTTCTAATGATTTTTTTAAATTAATTTTATCTTTAGTTTCATTATCTGCTAATTCTTTTAACATTACTGTTGTTTTACATATTTCATTTTTTAAAATAGATAATTCATCTTCAGAATTAGAATCTATTTTCAAACTATAATTTTTTCTATTTATCTCTTCAATATATTTTGTAATATCATTAATATCTTTTTCTCTTTTCTTTAAATATTTTAAAAACACAATAATTAAAATAAAAATACTTAAAATTAAAATAGTCATATTAATAATTAAATATTGATGATATTTTTCATCATTTTCAATTACTATTGCTTTATTATTTAAACTAATACCATATTTTTCTAATGTTTTAGATTTGTTATTATCTTTATTATTTAAGATTTCTATAATTTCTTTTTCAGATAACTTAGGATATTTATTTTGTAAAACATTAATTATATTATTAATCTTGTTATTAAAATTTTTAGTATATTCACGATACTCATATATGTTTAATACTAGGAACAAAAATATTATACATAAAGAGATTAATAAAACTTTATTTAAATATTTTTTTAATTCAACTTTATTCTTCATCGATTCTATAACCAATACCCTTTACTGTTATAATAATATCTGTTCCTAATTTTTCTCTTATTCTTTTAAAATATACAGTTATGGTATGATCATCAATATAATTACCTGTCCATTCCCATATCTTGTCAAGAATAACATTTCGACTTACAACTTTTCCTAAATTATTAAAAAGTAAATTTACTAATTTCAATTCTAAAGGTGTTAATTCTATTTGATCTTTATTTTTAAATAATATCATTTTATCAAGATTATAAGTTATATCTTTTATTTTAATTAAGATTCTCTTTTCTCTTCGTAATAATATTTTATTAACTCTTGCTAGTAATTCTTTAGTACTAAATGGCTTAGTAATATAATCTTCTGCACCTGTTTCTAAACATTTAACAACATAATCTTCATCATCTTTTGCTGTTAAAAAAATTGTTGGTATTTTTAAATCTTTAATTTCATCTTCATATAGAGAAAAACCATTTCCATCTGGCAACAATATATCTAAAATAATTAAATCAATATCTTTATTTAAATTTAAATATTCTTTGGTTTCTTTAACACTTGTTTTAGCAATTAAATTATAATTATTTTTTTCAAATGAATATGTAAGTCCTTTTATTATAGTTAAGTTATCTTCTACTAATAAAATATTCATAATGGTTTTCTCCTTTCTAATTAGTATATCATATTATAAAAGGACTTTCGTCCCTAAATATTTTCATTTCTAATTGTTTCAATTGTGTTTTGTTTATTTATCTTGTTAATAGAATATTTCATGATTAAAATTATAAGTATAAAAACTGTAAAAATACTAATTATTATTGCTAAAATTGGAAAATTATATTTTACTTCATTAAATGCTTTATATATAACATATGAAATAATTACTCCAATAGGTATTCCTATAATTAAAGATTTAAAACCTATAAATATACTTTCAAGTCTAATCATTCTATTAAATTCTTTTTTAGTCATTCCAATAGATTTCAAGATAGCAAATTCATTTTTTCTTAATTCCAAATTGGTTGTAATCGTATTAAATATATTTGTAACTCCAATTAAAGATATAACTATAATAAAACCATATAGAAATATTCCAACTAAAGTAAGTAAATTCTCCATAATTTTAACATTTTCATCTGAATTAAATAAAGAATATGTTTCATCTTTTAAATAATTATCTATTTCATCTTGAAGTTTTGATGAATTTTTCGATTTATAAAGAATTTGTATTCTTTTTGTATCACTTATTTTTTCATACATTTCATCACTTATAAATATCATTTTTGAATCTATATCTTTTAATCCAAAAGGTAAGATATTGCTAATAGCACCAACTGTAAATGTATAATTAGTATTATTTTCTAAAGTTCCACTTATTTTATCATCTTTTTGATATCCTAAAACTCTCATAAACTTCAATTTAAATTTTTTAATATTTTTATCAAATCCTGATGCTTTAGTGTAATCATATAATATAGCTTTATCTTTAACATCATCATAATTTAAACCAAGACTCTTAATATATTTTTGATATTGGTAATCACCTATTGCATAAATTCTAATGTTATTCTCATGATTTAAATATTCAGTATCAGTCCATTTTAAATATTCCTGATTGTATTTTGCATTTGTTAATTCAAATTCTGTATGTCTTAAAATTGATTGATCATAGATATTATCAAATGTTGTTGTATTTATAAATTTATCTATATTGTTGCTATTTATATTATTGCTAGTAAGAGAAATATTATATTCTGACAAGTCTATTTCTTCTTTTACTTCTTGATAAGCCATATTCATAAAACTAAATAATCCAATAAAAACAAAAACTGATACAGTAATAGAAATTATAGTTGTTCGATATTTTTTCTTATTTCTTTTTAAATTCTTATAAGATATCTCTCCTCCTATTCCAAATATTTTTCTAATTAATTTTGGTGATTTTAATTTTTTAGTATTAATTTTTATACCCGCACTATTACGAATTGAATTAATTGGAGAAACTTTAGATGCCATTTTTGCACTTTTAAGTGCAGAAAAATAAATTGTCAAGATGCTAAGTAAAACTGATATCAAAACTGAAAACATGGAAAATTGAAACTTAAGTTCAAAAGAACCTTCAGTTATTCCTTGAAAATAATAATTACTAATAATAACTAGAATGTATGATGCTAAAAATCCAAAAAAGATTCCTAAAGGTATACCAATAATACCTAATATAGTTGCTTCATAAAAAACATTTTTCTTTATTTGTTTTTTAGTTGCTCCTATGCTTCTAAGCATTCCATATTGTTTTATTTTCTCAGTAATTGAAATTTCAAAACTGTTTTTAATACAGCAAATGGAAGTAAAGATAATAATGGCAATAACAATACAAAGTACTGTTCCTAATCCAGCTATATTGCTACTTTCTATAGGATTAGTTTCTAATCCTACTAAATAATAATTTATATTAATGTCATATTTAGCCTTTTTTAATTCTTCTCCATATTCTAAATAATTGACATTTCCTTTTGTTTTAGCTTTAACAAACAAATCTTCATCGATTCCTAATATATTAGCTGTAAGTTTATAGATATTTTTAACTCCATCTTTCGTATATCTAGTATAAATATCAACTGATCCTGATAAATCATTATCACTCATATAAGTTATAAAAGTATAACCTGGTGCTGAACTACTTTCAATATTTGTTGCAGGACGATTTATTATACCAACAATTTTATAAGTTTTAGGTTCTGTATCTATTATATCTTCATTACTCTTTTCCTCGTCTAGAAGATTAGTAACTTCTTCATAATCACTATGAAAAGGATTAGTTTGTTTTAATTCTGCTCCATCACTTGTAACTCTTTTTCCAACATTAAGAGTAATTGTATCTCCAATATTAAGAGTTAATCTTCCATTGGTTTTTAAATGAGTTGGAATAACTATTTCATTACTATTTTCTGGTAATCTTCCTTCAACTAGTCTTATAGATAAATTTTCAAGTGAGTTTTTAGTAAAGGCTTTAATAAAAGCATAAGGTTTATAATAATTTTTAGAATCGATTTTAGCATAACCTATATTTTTAACTAAATTTAGACTTTCTATTTCTCTATTTTCTTTAAAAACATCTAAATCTTCTATTGGAACATCATAATATGCTACATGAAAGTTACCTTTTTCTAATGTTTCATATTTGATTAAAGATTCTACTCCACTTGAATATATTGAAGCAGCAGCTGTTATTAAAGAAGATGATAAAATAATTCCAATTATAGTTACAATCGTTCTTTTTTTATTTAATTTTAAACTTTTTATAGTCAATTTATTAAGCAAGTTCATGAATTTTCCTCCTGAACTATTTTGCCATCTTCAATTTTAATTATTCTATCAGCAAGTTTAGCAATTTCTAAATTATGAGTAATCATAATAATTGTTTGATTTAATTCTATATTAGATTTTTTAAGTAATGCTACTATTTCATCACTTGCTTTCGAATCTAAATTTCCTGTTGGTTCATCAGCAAGAATTAAAGCTGGATTTGTAATTAATGCTCTACCAATACTCGTTCTTTGTTCTTGTCCTCCTGATAGTTCATTTGGAAGATGATTTCTTCTATTTTGAAGTCCTAAAACTTTTAAAATATTATCTATTTTTTCTTTATCTATTTCACGATTATCTAAGGCTAGAGGTAAAGTTATATTTTCTTCAACATTTAAAATAGGAATTAAATTATAAAATTGATAAATTAAGCCAATTTGTCTTCTTCTAAAAATAGCAAGTTTATCATCATCAAAATCAAAAATATTCTTGGAATCAATAAATACTTTACCTGATGTTGGTCTATCTACTCCTCCAATCAAATGTAAAAGAGTTGATTTACCACTTCCACTTGCTCCAACAATAGCAACAAACTCTCCTTTTTCTACTGAAAAAGAAACATTATCCAAAGCAACAACTTTAGTTGTATCTTTTCCATAAATCTTTGTTAAATTAGAAACTCTTAAAATTTCCATATTCTAAATCTCCTTTCACAATATTAATTATATTAAATTCAAAGTTACAACTAAGTTACTAAAATAAAACTTTAAAAAAAAGAGTTTTTAATAACTCCTAATTTATAAATTATTCATCGTAATCTTCTAAAAAACTTTTATATTTTCCATTCTTTTTAATTCCTAGTACACAATTTAAATTTATATTATCTAAAGCTTTAAAAATATTATAATCAACATTTTTATTTATCTTTCTTAAATTTTTAATAAGTTCTTTCATTTCTTTTCTTTTGCTAAGATTATCATCATTTAAAGAAATATTTTCTGTAAACTTACAAGCACAGTTTATAAATGTTAAAGAATTACTATTACACCAAGAAATTATACTTTCTTCTTTTACTAAATAAAGTGGTCTTATTAATTCTAAACCTGAAAAATTTTCACTATGAAGTTTGGGCATCATTGTTTTTATTTCAGAACCATAAAACATTGAAAGTAATGTTGTTTCTATAACATCGTCAAAATGATGACCTAAAGCTATTTTATTACAACCAAGTTCTTTTGCTTTATTATACAAAAATCCTCTTCTCATTCTAGCACATAGATAACATGGATTTTTAGATGCAACATTATCAACAACAGCAAAAATATCACTTTCAAACATTTCAATTGGTACATTTAAAAGTTTAGCATTGTTAACTATAATATCACGATTATAATCATTATAACCTGGATTCATTACAACATAATGTGCTTTAAATTTAATTTTACTATGTCTTTCTAACTCTTGCATACATTTAGCAAGTAAAAATGAATCTTTTCCACCACTTATACAAACCATAATATTATCATTTTCTTTTATTAGTTCATATTCTTGAATAGCCTTAACAAATCTACTCCATATTTCCTTACGATATTTTTTAATTATACTTCTTTCTATCTCTTTATATTTTTCCATTTTAAACTCCTTTAACTGCATTTAAAACTTTTGTATAAAAATAAATTATTTAACATTATCAGCATAAATTTCATACCATTTATTCCAAATATTATATTCTTTATCGTTAAAATGACTTTCTATTAAGTTAGTTTCTTTTAAATAATTTCCAAGATATTTACTTACTTTAACTGCTCCTTGATAGTTTAAATGTTCTCCTTTATCTTTAGTTTCTTTATCCCAATCTATATTTAAATCTTTAACTAAATTAAGGTCTAAATATTCTAAGTTATATTCCTTAGCTAATTTTAAAGCTCCTAAATGTTTTTCATAATTCCAACTTTTAGCATTAGGAGTACTCATGATAACAAGTTTTATATCATTATCATTACATAAATTAACTATTTTTTCAAAATATTCAATATTACTTTTTGGTATCTCTTTAGTTTTTTTAGTATCCTTCATATAATCTTTCTTTTTTGCTGGTTTAACTTTGTTAATGTAAACATAACCTTTATAAGCATTAAGTTTATTAACACTCTTATCATCATCTAAAAAAGTAAATAATTTTTGTTTCCAATTATTATGATAATAGAAAATTGGAAAATATTTATTTAAAAGAATCCAGTAATCATAGTACCATGGACGATTACTATAATCTCTAAATAAAACTCCTGTTTCAAGAAATACTACCTTTGGCTTTTGACTTTGAAGAGCAATCTCTAAACTTTTATAAGAATCATTTATAACCTGAGCTGCTACTGTTGAATCAAAGACAGTATAACCAAATTCATGCCATATTTCCATTGGAGAAACACTTGAATAAACTAAACTATCACCTATTACAATAGCATCAATTGTGTCTTCTTGTTCTCTTAAAATATCATAATTAGCTACATTGGAAAGACCATACTTATATACTTTTTCTTTTGGTAAAAGTAAATATGAAACAACTTCTAATAGCACAATAAAAATTAGAAAAAAGGAAATACTTTTTAAGATAATTTTAATATATTTTTTCATAAACATCACCTAAAAATCTGCATAAATGGGATCAAGTGGAGCATACCCAGCACCATAAGCTCCAAAGACAATAATTGCTAAAATTAAAGCATAATATAAAGCCCATCTTAACACAATATTTTTTTTATTTAAACTTTCACGAATATTTATTTTTTTCTCTTTTAATATGCTAATTATAAAAATAACAACTAATGCTAAAAAAGCAACTATAAAATCTTTAATATCTAAACCTAATGTAAATATCTCTAAAGAGAAACTTCGAAAACTAAATTTCGTTATTATCCTTTTTAAAATTCCAAAACCTGTATTTAAAGTATCTGCTCGAAAGAATAATTCTCCAATAAAGACAAGACAACAAGTTTTAATTATTTGTAAAAATTTGTAAATTTTATTTTCTCTATTTACTCTTAACTTTTGACATATTTTTACAATATAAGGTTCAAAGATATTTCCTAAAAGAATTAAAGTAAAATGATAATATCCAAAGAAAATAAAAGTAAAACCTGCACCATGCCATAGACCATTTAAAGACCAAACAGCAAATAAAGCAATTGCTCCCATTAGTAAAGATGAAACTCGATTTCCAAACTTCTTTTTAATATTACTTGACAACTTTTTAACTCCTTTAGAAAGAGAAACAGGATAAAAAATATAATTTTTAAACCATAAGCCTAAACTAATATGCCATCTAGACCAAAATTCACTTATGTTTTTAGAAAAGAAAGGTTGTCGAAAGTTCTCTGGTATTTTAATATCAAAGATTTCTCCTGTTCCAATTACAATATCCATTGTTCCTGAAAAATCCATATAAAGAAGAATAGTATAAAAGATAACTCCTATAGCTAAAGTAAGACCTGAATAATTTAAATAATTATCAAAAGCCAGTTTAACAAAAACATTAAGTCTATCGACAATTAAATATTTTTTAAATAAACCAAAGATAATTCTTTTATAACCTGAACAAAAATTATGATAAGTTATTTTACTTCCATTATAAAGACTATCTTTAATATCATTAAACTTAACAATTGGTCCTTCCATAATAGTTGGAAAAAAAGTTAAATAAAGCATTACTTTTAAAATATTTTTACTTGCTTCAACCTTTTCATTATAAACATCAACTAAATACGAAATAGCTTCTAATGTATAAAAAGATATACCAATTGGTGCTAATAATTTTATTATTCTAAAACTATAATTAACTTTAAATAAACTTAATAAATCATTTATTATAGTTGTAAAGAAACCTAAATATTTAAAGATAAAAAGAAAAATTACATTAAAAATAATTGTTAAAACCAAAATTAATTTCTTTTGACTTTTATATTTTTCTTTAACATCTTTTTTATATTCTTTTGTGGTTTCTGAAAGTTTTCTATCTCTTTCTTTATTCTTTTTATCCATTAAAAGTCCTGCTAAATAAATAGAAAGAGAAGATAAAATTATAAAAATAATTAATTTACCACTTATTATATAAAAGAAGATAAAACTTGCTATCAATAAAACAAGTGGTTTAATCTTTTTAGGTATAAAATTATAAATTATAATTAGAACAGGTAAAAAGATGAAGATATACTTAAGATGAAAATAACTGTTCATTATTCTTCCTCTTTAAGTCTTTCTATTAACTCCCAAATATTTTTAGCAGAATTAAAATTAGCTGGTATTATTTCAACTGTTGGTATTGTAATATCAAATGTATCTTCGATTTCACTTATTAAAGCTAGTATAGTAAGAGAATCAATATGTCTTCCATCAACTAAATCAGTACATGTTTCATAATCAACACTTGGTTCTAACTCCTCTAATATTTCAATTAACTTTTCCATATTATCACTCCTTTACTTCTTTAGGAAAATTTAAATCACTTGTTTTTACTGTATCACGAACAAGAATTAAACTATTATCTTTTTTAATAATTACTTTTGGTAAATCCCTACTTAAAAATAAAGATATACCTTCTGTACTAGAATAAGCACCTACATTTTTAAAAATAAATACATCATTTAAACTAAGTTTTCTAGTTTCAACATTTTTTACTATTATATCGTTTATTGTACATAAAGAACCACATAAATTATAATTAACAAACTCTGAAACTTTCCTTGGATAAATTTCATAATGAGGTATACGCATACCTAAAGTTCCACCATAATAAACTAAATGATTAATACCCCCATCAAGTATTACAAAATTACCATATTTATTAGTTTTCATATCAACTACTTTTGTTAAATAAAAACCACATGATGCTGCAATACTTCTTCCAAGTTCTAAACTTATTTTTACTTTAGGAAGTCTTTCTAATTCTATTTTTACAGAATCTAAAAATTCATCTTCTAAAAATTCGTCACCTTCAAAATAGAAAACAGGAAGTCCTAAACCATATTCAATTTCTTGAATTTTAAAATTTAATTCTTCTTCTAATTCTTTAGTTATTTCAATTAACTTATCGACTTCATGACTTATTTTTTTAATTGATTTCTTTTGAGTACCTGAAAAATATTCTATTCCTTTAATCTCGATTAAATTATTTTGATTATTTTTAATTATTTCTTTCAAATCATTTTCTGAAACTCCAAACTGATTACCACTTGTAAGTCTAATCAAGACATTTATTTTTCTTTTATATTTTTTAGTTAATTCTAAAAGTAAATTATATTGATTAATAGATTCAACTGTATATTTTAAAATATCATCATGATTTTTAAGAATATCTTCGATTTCTTTTTTATCTTTGTTAACTCCTGAAATAACCATTTTATTATAAGGAATATTTAAGTTTTTAGCAATATTATATTCTCCATAACTACATAATTCAAATCCTTCTACTTCATCTTTTAAATATTGAACTATAAATGTATTAGCCTTAACAGCATAAACTAAATCATAGCCTAATTTAGATTTTAAATATTTAACTCTTTCTAATAAAATATCTATATCAAATAAATATGAGGGAGTTTTATATTTTTTTAAAATATCTTCATAATTATACATATACTTTCTCCTTCATTTCCATTAACTGTTTTCTATCAATTTTACCATTTTTAGTCATTGGAAAATAATCAACTCGAATAAGTTTAGTTGGAATCATGAAAACAGGCAAAATTTCTTTTAATTTATTATTTAAATCCTTTTTATCAATATCTCCTATATAAAAACCATATAGTTTAGATCTTTCTTCATCAAAACAACAACAACTTCTAATTACTTCAGGAATATCCATTAAAGCTTTTTCAATTTCTTCTAGTTCAATACGATGTCCTAAATACTTAATTTGAAAATCCTTACGACCTATAAAAATAATATCATCATTATTATCATAATAACCTATATCTCCTGTTTTATAGATTAAATCTAAATAATTATCATTGTTAGGATTTTGTAAAAAGCCTTTTTTACTTTGTTCTTCATTATGATAGTATCCTAAGCCAAGACTTGAACCTGAAACACATATTTCACCTGTTTCATTTCTATTTTTAATAATTTGATTTTCATTATTCATTAAGAAAACTCTTTCATTAGGAAATGGTTTACCAACTGGTAATTTTTCTTCATAAGAACGATTTCTATCTATTACATGATATAAACAATTACAAGTTATCTCTGTTGGTCCATAAATATTTACAAACATTGTTCTAGGAAGTTTATCCATCCATATTTTTAAATGTTTTAAAGGCATTATTTCACCACTAAAGAGAATCTTTTTAACTGTTTTTGGTACTTTATAATCAAGACCATGAAAAGTTGTAATTAAACATAAAGCGGAAACTGCCCAAGTCATCGTTGTAACTTTATTTAGAACTATATAATCAAGAAGTTTTGAAGGATTAGAAAAATATTTTTTAGGAATAATAACTAAAGTTGCTCCTACTTTAATAGATGAATAAATATCTTTAACAGAAACATCAAAATCAAAAGGTGCTTGGTTAGCAATTATGTCATTACTTTTAAAATGAAATAAATCAGTAAAAACATCAATAAAGTCAATAACAGATTTATGTGAGATAACAACCCCTTTAGGTACTCCTGTTGAACCAGATGTAAAATTAACATATAAAGGGTCGCAATCAATATGTTTTTTATAACAATTATTTAAAATATTTAAATTGATTCTTGTCTTTTTTAAAGTATTTATCTTTTTAACTTCTAAATCTTTAAAATATTCTAAAGCTTTTTCATAATTATCATCATCTGTAATAACCATTTTAGAATTAATTGTCTTTTTAATAGACATAATTCTACTTTCTGGTAATTCAGGATTAATCATTGTATAAAAACAAGAAGCATAAACAATACCAAAGAATGAAATCAAAGCATCTATTCCTTTATCCATAAAAACTATAATTGGTTCATTAAATATTATCTTTCCCAAATAAGAGCCAACTCTTTTACTATAATTTGTTAAATCTTCATAACTTATTTTTTTATCTTCTAAAATAATAGCTATTTTATCTTTATACTTTTTATTTGATTTTTCTAAATAATCAATTATGTTATACATATACTACCTCTTAATGCATAAATCTTTAATATTAAATATTATATCGCATTTAGATAAATTATTCTACTCTTTTATATAAGTAAAAGAACTTAGAAAATAAAACTAAGTTCTACATAAATTTATTTCTTTCAAATAAATCTTCTAATTCACTTTTAGAAACATATCCATAAACACCATCTATAACTTTATTATTTTTTACAATTAAAGTGTTAGGTGTAGAAATTCCTTCACTAAAGACATCAAGTGAATTTATTAATTTATAACCATCTTCCGTATAATCCATAATTGTAGCATCATAAAAACCTTCTGTATTAAGATAATAAACTTTTAAATTATTGTTTCTAACAATATCAGTTAAAATAGGTGTTTCTAATTGACAATATGAACAACTTGGTCTTGCTATATAAACAATATGAGCTTTATTATCTTTTAAAATATCTAAGTATTCATCAATATCAATGTCAATAAATTTATTTTGATTTAAATCATCTTTATTGTAAGAATCTAAATGTTCAATTTCAACTTTTTTATTTTGAAAAACTTTATAACCAAAAAAACCAATTATTGCAACAAATAATATAATTCCTATAAATGAACCTAAAACTATAAAAATTATTTTTGTTTCTTTTTTCATAATCTCTCCTAAATCATTATAATTTTAGCATAAATAAGAGACTTTTACAACAAAAAAACCTATAAGTCTCCCTATAGGTTTAATTTATTTATTGATTATTTTTTCTTTTTAAGAATATTATTCCACCAACTGTTGTTCCTAAACTAGCAATAAATGCTATTATGTAAGCAATTATATTATCAAATGTTTTAGGAACAGATACTGCTTCAAATAATATTTCAAGTTCTATATCACTATTAATTATAGTTTTATCAGTAATGATCTTACCAGTTTTTAAATCTCTATAACCAATAAATTTCTTACCTGTTGTTGATTTCTTTAAAGAATTTAATTTTGTCTTAGCATCTTCTTCTAAATCACTTAAACTTTTTCCTGCTTCAAGAGTAAATGTTTCATCACCTATTTTAACAGTAATATTAAATTTAGTTTTAATAACTGTATTTTCATGAATTGCAGTATCAAGTGAAATAGTTTCATCATTTTTATCAACTAATCTTGAGAAATTTTCTTTATCCATTTCAGCTTTTAAAGCATCTAATACTTCTTTTGGAATACTATTTAAAGTTTCACCTTCATCTAATTCATAATCAGTATCATTAATAGTAACGGTAACTGTATAATGAGCATTTATCTTTAAATTATCGTTTAAAACAAATTCTTCTGGATTATCAATTGTATCACTTGAATCAAGATTATAGAAATCTTTAAAGTTTTTAGTATTGATATTTCTAATAGCCTTTAAAGCATCAAGAATTTCTTTAGATTCTTCTAATCTTTTACCTTCTTCAAGATAGTAATCTTTTCCTTCAATTGTAACTTTAAAGTTTTGTTTAATTATTAAAGTTGTATTTTTATTAATTTGAGTATTCTCATTAAATGTTTCTCCATCTAAAGTAAATCTTGAGAATGTTCTATCATTGCTATTCTTAAAACTTTCTAATTCGTTTTTAGAATTTTCATCTAAATCATTTAAAGTTTGTCCTTCACCAAGTTCATATTTTTTAGTTTCTCCATTTAATTGGAAAGTTACTTCTACTGTATATTTTGGAGTTAAAACTGTATTTTCATGAAGTTCTGTTTCATCTTTAATTTCTTTGCCTGTTGCATCTACAAATCTTGAAAATTTCTTATCAGTTGTTTCTCTTAATTCAGTTAGTTTATCTTGTAAATCTCCTATATCTTCTAGTTTAGTTCCTTCACGTACAGTAGCCGTCTCTCCATCAACTTCTACCGTAACTTGATAATGAGCCAAAATCTCAATATCATCATTAACAACTGAAGTTTTAGAAACAACTACTTCTGCATTTGATTTTTTGTAATAATAATCTTCAAAAGATTTATTAGATTTATTTGCCAATTTTTCTAAAGCTGCAAGAATATCTTCTGAATCTTCTAACTTTTTACCTTCTTCAAGTTCATAAACTTCTCCTTCAATTGTAACTTTAACATTTTGTTTAATAGTTAATTCAATATTTTCATTAATTGAAGTATCTTCATTAAATGTTTCATCATTTAAAGTAAATCTTCTAAATGTTCTATTATTACTTTTCTTGAAATTTTCTAATTCTTCAAGTTTATCTTTCGGAAGATTTTCTAATTTTTCTCCTTCTTTTAAAGTGTATTCTTTAGTAACTTCACCAAGTTTTACTGTTACTTTAACATTATATTCAGCAGTAATTGTAACGTTTTCATGAATTGCATCATCTTCATTTATTTCTTTGCCATTAGCATATAATTTATCTAAAATTTTATTGCCTGGTTCTTTAAGTTTTTCTAGTTCTGTTTTAGCATCTCCTTCTATATTTTTTAAAGTTTTTCCTTCATCAATATCAGAAGTTTTACCATTAACAGTAACTGTAACAGTATACTTAGCACCTATTTTTAATCCATCAACAGCAAGTTCATCTTTTGGTTCTGAAACTGTTTCATTTGAGCCTTTATAATACTCTTTGAATTTTTTATTAGATACATCTTTTAAATCATCTATTGCCTTACTTATTTCATTTGATGTACTTAATGCTAATCCATCTTCAATTTCATAAGACTTTTCTCCAATTGTAACATTAACAAATTGTTTAATTTCAATTTCAATATTTTCAGTAATCTTCGTTGTTGTTTCAAAAGTTTCTCCATTAGCAACAAATCTTGAGAATTTCTTACCGCCTTCTACTTTGAATCCGTCAACAGCTGTTTTTTCTTCTGGTTTCAAATTTTCTAATGTTTCATTTTCATTTAAAGTATAAGTTCCTTTAACAACTCCATTTAATTTAAATTTAACTTCTACAGTATAATTAGCAGTAATTGTCGTATTTTCATTTAAAGGAGTATTAGTTTCTACTTTCTCACCTTTATCATTAACAAATTCTTTGAATGTTTTATTACTTGGAGTTTTAAGTTTATCTAACTCTGTTTTAGCATCTCCTACTAAATCTTCTAAAGACTTTCCTTCATCAATAGTTTCTTCTTTAGAATTAACTGTTACTGTAATTGTATATTTAGCACCTATTTTAAGTCCATCAACAGCAAGTTCATCTTTTGGATTTTCAACTTTCATATTTGAATCTTTATTATAATATTCTTTAAAAGTTTTCTTATCTGCTACTTTTAAATTATCTAAAGCATCTGTTATATCTTTTTCAGTACTTAAGGCTAAGCCTTCTTCTATTTTAAATTCCTTATCACCAATTGTAACACTTACTTTTTGTTTAATTGTTAATTCCATATTTTTATCAATTGGCGTACTTTCTTCAAAAGTTGCTTCTCTATCATCAACAAGTCTTGAAAATTCTTTACCATTTTTTGTTTTTAAATTTTCTAGTTCTTCTTTTTCATTTGATTTTAAATCTGCAAGAGTTTGTCCTTCTTCAAGTGTATAAGGACCAATAGTCTCTTCTTTTAATTTAAATTTAACTTCAACATTATATTTAGCACTTATTTCAGTATCTTCAGTAAATACATAGTTAGCATCAACTGTAGTACCTTTGCTATCAACAAAGCGACTGAACTTTTTACTCTTATCTTGTTCTAAAGCATCAAGAGCAGATTTAGCATCTCCTTGACTTGTAAGTTTTTCATATTTATCATCTTCTAAAACATGAAATTCTGTTTCGTTCCCTTTAACTTTAATATTTAATTCCTTTTTATAAGTTGGAATAATATCCATATTAACAGATACTTGACTAGTTTTATCAAAGCTTGAGGTTATATCACTTCCACCATTATCTTTAATTGATTCTAGTTTTGTTAACTTATAATTTCTACTATCAGAAGAATAAGATTCAACTGGTAAATCTGAATCAGGAATTATTTTATCTTTCTCATAAGCTTTAACAGTTGTAACACCATCTTTATCTTTAATACCTACAACAACATAATTAGTATTAGTATTATATTTTTTAAGAATTGTAATTGGACTACCATTTCCATCTTCAAAAGTAACTTCAGGACCAATTGTTATAACATTACTATTATCAGAAGTATTATCTGTTCCAAAGTTGAAAACAGCACTTCCTGAACGATTATTTATATCAATTATTTTAGATTTTCCTTTAACGTTTATTTTTACATTACTACTTTTTTCAGAAGTCTTTGTATCAAATGAGAATAAGTATTCTGAAGCACCTTCTGGAGCCCCACTATCAGGTGGATTAACACCATGAACTGTTGAATCAATAATATCAAAAGTTAAATTCTTTTGATTAATTATAGATATTCCTTCATCTCTTGATTGAATATATGACCTTCCTGAAATTTCAGAATTTTTAACTGTAATTTTATTACCTTCACCATTTTCTAAATGAAAAGCAAATAAACCACCAATTGAACTATTACTATCAGAAGGTTCATCTCCATTTACATCAACTGTAACATTATTAACATCTTTTAAATAAATACCTTCATAAGATGATGACATTGTTGTATTCTTTAAAGTAATTTTAGAACCATCTGCTTCATGTCCTTGTACTTCAATCATAGTAACTTTAATTGTAGAACCACGACCAATATAGTAATAGTAAAGATTTTCCATAGTTAAATCTACTTTACTTTCTACATCAAAGATGATTTGATCAGTTCCAAGGTTAGCCATATGTGATCCAAAATTACAAAGTTTTACAGTTGGCATAGTTCCATCGGCTTTCTTTTCAAACTTAAATATATTATGCATAATTGTAGAAGCTCTATCTTTACCACAGATAGTAATATCTTTATTAATTGTAATAGTATTAGCCTCTTTATTTTCAGCCGTTATAAATTCTCCATAATTACCACTATTTAACTCTAAATAATCACCATCTGATGCACTTGCAACAGCCTCTTTTAAAGTATTATTACCAGCTGAAACTTGAGTTTTCGTTTCACTTTCAGCTAAAACATTAGGTAATAAAAATATTCCTATTCCTAATATAATTGCAACTAAAACAACAATATTATTCTTTTTATTTTTCATATAATCTCCCTTCTTTTTAATAATTAAAAGTGTAGAAAAAAACATATAAAAATTATTTCTTTCTATACTAATATCTTTATTTTAAAATATCTAAGACCCCCCCCGTAGTTGACAAATTGTTAACTTGCTTTTTTACATAATTTAACATACTATCAACTCCTCATATCAAGGATACCTTATTTTCTTATTTTTAGCAAGAAAAAATGCAAAAAAATTTAACCAAATTTTGTATTTTGCTATTTTGAGGAATATTTGATTAATTTGGCATGCATAACCATTTTTTCATTACTATTATAACAAGTTGAAAGAGTTAAAATTTTATCATTACTAGTTAAATTAACATCAAAGTTATAAACACTCCTTTTCTTTAACATCAAAAGAAATGAATTATATTCCGTATCACTTTCAAAACTTGTTTTAATATAATCATTAGTTGTTTTAATATGATAAACACTAAAAACTTGCCACAAAGCATTCATGTTTTCTGTTGATGTTTTAATAATATGATTATCTTTATTCTGATACCAAGAACTATTTAACAAATTTTTTAAAGAATTAAACATTATTCTATCAGCTCTTCCATGAGCATAAAGAATTGTATTTTTATTAAATTCAACTCGTGAATTTCGATAATCCATAAATACCCAACCAGCACTATTAAAGCTTTTATCAAAAGCATGATTTAAGTAATAATCATTATTGTTCGTTTGAACATAAGGGTAATTAATATTAGTACCATTTACTTGTATCCAACCTGAAACATCAGAATTAATTTTTTTTAAATCATTAAAATTAACATCAATTAAATTCATTTTTATATAATCCCAATAAGGATTTTTTCTATCAACATCTTCTTCTATAATTTCAACATTTAAATCTTCATCTTTTTTTTCTTCAATTGTAACTTTCTCTTCTATTTCTTTATTTATTTCTTTTATATTTAAAGAATCTCTATACCATTTATATATATTAATTCCTGAATAAATTAAAACTCCTAAAGAGATAAAAATAATTATCAAGACAATAATATTTTTTTTCTTAATTTTTTTCATAAACCTCCTATGGCTTGTATCTTGCTATAAGACTTCTTGCAACTTTTACACCATCAACAGCCGATGAAGTAATACCTCCTGCATATCCTGCACCTTCTCCTATCGGATAAATTCCTTTTATGTTACATTCATAATTTAAATCTCTTATTATTCTTAATGGAGAAGAAGTTCTTGTCTCAATACCAGCTAAAACTATATTATCTCCCCCAAATCCTTTAATTTTTTTATCAAAATTATCAATTGCTTCAAGAAATGCATCACTTATATAAGAAGGTAATATTTCTCTCAAATTAACTAATTCATATTTTCCTTTTAAAGCTAAATTACTTTTTTCTATATCTAAACTCTTACAATTATTTTTAAAATCAATTAACCTTTGAATAGGTATAAGACCTTTTCCTAAACGATAGGCTTTTTCTTCTAAATCTCTTTGAAAAGATACTCCATCTAAAGGAGAAGCACCATAATCATTTTTATTAACAGTTACAACAATTGCACTATTAGAAACTAAACTATCACGTTTATAATTACTCATACCATTAACAACTAAACGTTTATTTTCACTTGAAGCATTTATAACATAACCACCTGGACACATACAAAATGAATAAACACCTCTTCCATTTGATGCCTTATAAGTCAACTTATAATTAGCAGCACCCAAATATTTTTGAAATTTACCATATTGATTTTCATCTATTAAAGATCTTGGATGCATAATTCTAACTCCAACAGCAAAAGGTTTAGATTCCATTTCAATACCATTTTTATTAAGCATTTCAAAAGTATCTCTTGCACTATTTCCAATAGCTAAAATTAAATTACTAGTCTTTATTTTTTCTTTATCATTTACAACAATTTCTTTAAGTCTTTTATTTTCAATAATTAAATCTGTAAGTTTAGTTTGATAACGTATTTCTCCTCCCATTTCAAGAATAGACTTTCGCATATTTTTAATAACTGTTCTCAATAAATCTGTTCCAATATGAGGATTACTAACATATAAAATTTCAGGAGGTGCTCCATGTTCTACAAATATATCAAAGATTTTTAACTTTAAATTATCTTTATCTTTAATTAAAGTATTAAGTTTACCATCAGAAAAAGTTCCAGCTCCTCCTTCTCCAAATTGAACATTACTAGTAACATCTAAAATATTAAAATTCCAAAATTTTTCTACATCTTTTATTCTATCTTCAACCATTTTTCCTTGTTCAATAATTAAAGTTTTATATCCTTCTTTTAAAAGAAAATAAGAAGCAAATAATCCTGCTGGACCACTTCCAACAATTACAATTTTATCTTTTATTTTAACATTTCCTTTTTTAGGACTTTGATATTTTTCTCTTAGATCTTCATATATAAAATTACTATTAACTTTTTTAAGAACTTCTGTTTGTTTTTTAACATCAACTAAAAAATCATATACATAGTAAATTTCATTCTTTTTTCTAGCATCAATTGATTGTTTTTGGATAACTACTTCAAGAATATCTTCTTCATTTATTTTTAATAGTTTACTTATTTTTTTTAATCTTATATTCACGTTATCTAAATCAACTCGTATTTTAACATCTTTTATCCTAATCATTTAAAACACTCCTACCTGCTTTAATAGAAGACATAAAAGCAAAACCTAAATTATAACCACCACATATACCATCAACATCTAAGATTTCTCCAACTAAATATAAATCTTTAACTATTTTAGATTCCATATTGTCAGGATTAATTTCTTCTAAAGGTATACCTCCTGTTGTTACTTCAGCTTCATTAAAAGTATTAGTTTCTTTAACTTTAAAAGGAAAATTCATTAGTAAAGATACAATTTTTTCTTTAGGTGCTAAACTCCATTTAATATCATTTTTAACATTACTAAGTTTTAATATTAAATTAACAATTTTATAATTTAAAAAACCTTCTAAAATTTGTCCTAAAGTATAATCTTTTAATTTTTTTTCTTGATTATCAACAAAATTTATAAAATCCATACTATTTCCTTTAAACCAAGGTATAAAATTAATAAATATTTCTTCTTCATATTTTTTATTTAAACCTCTTGCAATAATACCGCTTATATTAAAAGTACAAATACCACTTATTCCATAATCTGTAAAAATTAACTCACCATGTTCTTCTTTTATTTTCTTTTTATTTTCAAAAACAGTTAATATAACTTCACTACGAACACCTTTTAAATCTTTATAGAAATTTTCTTTTCCTCTTAATTGAACTAAAGAAGGTAGAGGTTTATTTATTGTATGACCTAATTTTTTTAAAAGATTATAACCACTTCCATCACTTCCAGTTTTAGGATAAGACATACCTCCTGTTGCTAAAATAATTTTATCAGCATCATAACATTTATCTTTCGTATAGATTTTAAAATTCTTTTCTTTTTCAATTTTTATAACAGGACTTTCATATTCAATTTTAACTCCTAAGTTTAATGCTCCCAATAAAAGAGAATTCCATAAACTAATTGCTTGATTAGTATAAGGATAATAATAACCATTATTAATACGTTCAACTATACCAAGTGAATGAATAAAATCTAAGACATTATCTTTTTCACTAGTAATTATTTTTTCTAAATCTTTTTTACTTGATGTATGATAAAAGCTTAAATCCATGCTTTTATTCCAAAAATTAGCTCTACCATTTCCTGTTAATAATAATTTTTTTCCACATTTTGAATTTTTTTCAAGAATAGTAACATTTACTCCTTGTCTTCTAGCTACAATAGCTGATGTTAAACCTGATACTCCTCCACCAATTATAATTAGATTCATATAACCACCTTCCCTATTATACCAAAAAAAGAAATCAATGGTGCGATTTCCTATAACTTTGAAATTCTATAATTTTACTTTTACCTAAAAGATTAGGATTATTTACAAATTTATTAAGATTATAAATTAACCTTTCTTTACTAGCACTATTTAAAAGTGAAAATGCTTTAACTGCTTCAATTACATCACTCATTAAAACTTCTTTATGTAAGTTAAAAGTTGCATAAGCAAAAATCTGATCTATTAATTTTAAAATTAAAGCTGGGTTATTAATAATATCGTCCATATTTCTTGATTCAAGTTTTGTTTCTGAAACTAATAAATCAATTACTGAAGAAGCTAAATCGTTATCACTTAAAAAACTAATTTGATATTTACTACAATAATTAATTAAACTACATTCAACAATTGAAACAACATCTTCAAGATCTGGCTCATCAACATCAATTCGTTCAAATCTTCTTCTAAATGCTCCATCACTTAAAATATAATCTTCATATTCAAGAGTAGTTGTTGCTCCAATTATCTTTATTTCACCTCTATCTAAATAAGGCTTTAACATATTAGCAAAATCAAGACCTGTTCTTTCATTACTTCCAGCTCCAATAACATTATGAATTTCATCAATAAATAAAATAATGTTTGGATTGTTCTTTAATTCTTGCATTAAAGTTTCAACTTTTTCTTCAAAATCCCCTCGATATGTCGTTCCTTGTAAAATACTAGCAATATTTATTTTTACTATCTTCTTATTTAAAAACTGTCTAGGTACCATATCATTCTTTATATAATATGCGAGTCCTTCAACAACAGCTGTTTTTCCAACTCCTGGTTCTCCTACTAATAATGCTGAAGCATCGGTCAATAAAGCAATCATTAATCTTTTTATTTCTTCATCTCTTTTAATAGCTGGCATTTCTAAATAATTTTTATCATTCAAAAAAACACCATATTTTTCTATTAAAGATGATTCAAATTTTGGTTTCTTGTTAAATGACAAAGTACTACTTTTCCAAAGTGGTTCTTGTAATTCTTTTAATATTTCATCATGCATTGTTGTTTTTTTATCAAACCATAATTTTCTAGCAGAATAATAGGTATTTCTATCATCTTTTTCAATGCTTTGATAAAAATATTTTAAAATATCTGAACCTGTTTTTCCTCTTTTAAGTAAATTATAAAATAGTTTTAAAGGAAAAAATTCATTTATATTATCAAGAGGAATATTAGCCATTCTTTTTATTAAATTTTGAAATTCTAAACAATACTCTTCAAATGTTGAATCCGAGATAGTCCATGGCTGAATATTCATAACATTTAAAAATTTATGAACATCTAAAGAACTAGTTCCTTCTAAATTTAAAATATCTTTAACATCAGAAGATTTTTCAATACAAGCTAAAAACATTGATATAACTTGTTTATCAATCTTATTAAGCTCAATAGTTTTTTCTTCTGTTAATGTTAATTTCTCTTTTACTCTAACTTTTATTATTCTAGCTTCAAGAGTTGCATAAATACCAAAAGCTAATTTTAAAATGTCTTTGGTAGTAGATGGTATTTCATTAATAAAAGTTAAATCCTTTGAATCAGCCATAATTACCTCTTTTAGGAGAATATTATATCATGCTTGGATTTCTACTTCAAGAAAAATTATTATGTTCTTTACTAAATTTAATAATTAAATTGTGATATTTTTAATATTATGAGATATAATCATTCTCATGAAATTATATGCTTATTTTTAAATAAGAACACACTATACGTATTATACATAAATCGACATTTATTTTACTAATTTATATATAAAACTTTACATTTGTTATTTATATGTCATAATCAAAAAAATGTAGTATTTTTTTAAATTTTAGAATTTTATCGTAAAAAAAATTTTTTTCAGGATTTTTAAGAAAAATCAGATTTAAAATGGAAAATTGAAGGAAAAAAAGATGGTCAATTTGAAAGATTAAAAATAATTTTAAATGAAATTTCCTATTTTAATAAAATATGTCTTTAATTTGTCAATTTACAAAATTTGACAAATATTTAATCTTCTATTATCATGATTTTATTAGCCGGTTAATAAAACATGAAAGGAGATTGATTATACGAGCGTTATGAAAGATAATGAATTAGATA
>CANRJE010000006.1 GCA_947630865.1 uncultured Bacilli bacterium
CTAGGCGACATTTAGGCGACAAATATATAAAACCTTGTTTAAGAAAAATAAAAGATATTTTAAATAAATGATATAATGTCTTTATAAATGAACAAAAATATGATTTTATGAATAACATTAAAATAGAATTATTAATAATAAAAGATGTTATAAGTTAATAAATTTATCAGATAAGTTGTAGGTGATTAAAAATATGAAAATAGATAAGAATAAAATAATTGCTATTATTAAAGATAGTGATGTTGGTTATCAAAATAAAGACTTAAATAATCCAGAAATTCGTTATGCAGCAAGAGGAATAGTTATTAATAAAGATGGTGATATAGCCGTATTTAATAAAAAGAAAAAGAATGAATATAAATTACCAGGTGGTGGAATTGAAGAACATGAAGATATATTAGAAGCCTTAAAGAGAGAAATTTTAGAAGAGACAGGTTGTTTAGTTGAAATAGAAGACTTTTTAGGAATTACTATAGAAGAAAAGTCCTTGACAAACTTTAAACAAATTTCTTATATATTTACATGTTTTGTTACAGAAGATACTAAAGTAACACATTTAACAGAGAAAGAAAAAAACGAAGGTGGTAGTTTAATTTTTGTATCTCCTAAGGAAGCATTTAATTTAATCAATGAATCGTTTAATAATTTAAAAGGGTCAGAATATGATAATTTATATCGTAGTTTATTCATGGTAAAACGCGATGCTTTGATAGCTTCTTATTATTTAAATATGATAAAAAAATAAATAGTCAAACAACAAAAAAACAGGAGATTATTATCCCAAATATTTAATAACTTATGATATAAATAAGGAAACTGATTATAATGTAATAACAAAAATTAATATAGTCGATTGGTTATTAACGAAAGAATAAAAAAATAAAAAAATGAAAAAAAGTGTTTGAAAAAAATTTTTAAATATTATACAATTAATAGGTCGGCCACAGCTTTATGCGTATAAGAGCTAATATACTCTTATATGCTTATTTTTTGCAATAAAAACTGTGAGTGATTAACCTAGAAGGAGGAAGAAAAAAATGGAAAATCAAAACGACAATAAATATTTAGGACAAGAAAAAGTTTCTAAATTATTATTTAAATTTTCTATTCCCTGTATTTTATCATTACTTATTAGTTCTCTATATAATATAGTTGATCAAATTTTTGTTGGGAATAGTAGTGTTGGTTATTTAGGAAATGCTGCAACAACAGTAGTGTATCCAATAACCATTATTGCTGTAGCATTTGCTTGGTGCTTCGGTGATGGAGCTGCAGCATATTTATCTTTATGTCAAGGAAGAAATGATACTAAAAATTCTCATAAATCAATTGGAAATAGTATATTAGTAACATTTGTAATAAGTATAATATTTATGATATTAGGTTACTTATTTATGGATAAACTTTTATATGGATTTGGTGCAAGTAATATAACTATCAATTTGGCAAGAGATTATTTTAGAATAATCTTATTAGGAATACCATTTTATATGATTGCTAATTCAGTTAATAGTGTAATTCGTGCTGATGGATCACCTAAATTCTCTATGGCTGCTACCTTGTTTGGAGCTATTTTAAATATAATACTAGATCCAATATTTATTTTTGGTTTTAAATGGGGAATTGCAGGAGCAGCTTGGGCTACTATTATAGGTCAAATTGCTTCATTCATTATTTCAGTAATTTACTTCTTTAGAACAAAAACTTTTAAACTAAATAGAGATAGTTTTAGAATGGATTTTGAAATTTTTAGTAATGTAATTAAACTTGGAGTATCAACATTTATTACACAAATGTCAATTGTTATTATTTCATTAGTTTGCAATATTATGTTAGCAAAATATGGTGCATTAAGCAAATATGGTGCTGATATACCTATTGCAACAATAGGTATATGTATGAAGGTATTTAGTATTGTAATAAATATTGTAGTAGGAATTGTTTTAGGAGCACAACCAATACTTGGATATAATTATGGAGCTAAGAAATATGATAGAGTTAAAGATACATTTAAGTTAGTTTTAATTTCATCTATTATAGTAGGAATTTTAGCAACTGTTGTTTTTGAATTGTATCCTGAAATAGTTATTAAAATGTTTGGTACATCTGATAATCTTTATATGGAATTTGCTATAAAAACATTTAGAATTTTTCTAATGTTCATAACTTTTACTTGCTTAATAAAGGTAATTTCTATATTCTTTCAAGCAGTAGGAGAACCTTTAAAATCAGCAGTTGTATCTTTATGTCGTGATATTGTCTTTTTTGTACCATTAGTTATAATATTACCTAAATTCTTTGGAGTAACAGGACCATTATTGGCTGCCCCAATAGCAGATTTTGTTGGAATATTAATATCAGGAATTTTAACAATATTATTCTTTAAAAAATTATCTAATATAAAAGTTACTGACAAAGAACAAGTCGTTATAAAATCATCAAAACCTGGTGTAATTATAACGATTTCAAGAGAACATGGATCATCTGGTAAACATATTGGTGAAATAATTGCTAAAAAACTTAATATTCCATATTATTATAAAGAATTAACAGCTTTAGCAGCCAAAGAAAGCGGTTTAGATAAAGAATTTGTTTCTAAAATTAATTCTACTAATGATGTATGGCACGATTTGTATTTAACAACATCACCTGTAAAATATGCTATTAAGGCACAAGATAAAATTATTAGTAAAATAGCTGAACATGGTTCTTGTGTAATAGTAGGTCGTGCTGCTGATTATGTATTAAAAGATAATAAAAATTTAGTAAGAATATTTATTTATGCTAATGAAAAATACAAAGTAAAGAATTTAAAAAAGATGTATGGAGATTCCGAAAAAGATGCAATAAAAAATATGAATAAATCCGATAAGAACAGAGCATCTTATTATAAATTAATTTCAGGTAAAACATGGGGAAGTTATAAAAACTATGATTTACTTATAGATTCTTCAATTGGTGTAGATGAAACAGCTAATGCAATAATAGAATATATAAAAAATATTAAAAGATAATAGAATTTTATGAATAAGATTATCAATAAAATGGTAATCTTTTTGTTAAAATAAAAAGATGGTATACGTAATTTAAATAAATAAAATAGAATTAAGATAAACTCTCAATTCTATTTTATTTTAGAATATTCAATTTGAATCAAATATGGTTTATAAATATCATCATCAACACTTTTTAATTTATAAGTTGCAATTCCTTCACCAATTTTTTTAATCCAATAACTTCTGTCATAATTATCAAAATATACTAAAATCTCTCCAGTTGAAGTATCATATTTTACATTACTTACTCGATAATTTTCAAAACTAAATTCAGTTGCAATAACAGTAGCAACATATTTATCATCATCTTTATTTAAACCAAAAATATTCCATGGTTGACCTTCTTTTGGCTCTTCTTCTTTTTCTAATTCCTTAAGTGTATAATTTTCTAAATTCAAATATTCTTTTAAAAGTTTATTAACTTCTGAATCGAACATTTCTTTTTGATTTTCTGAAGAATCTCCATTTTTCCATATATATCTCCAAATAAACATACTAATTTCCTTATCAGTTAAATTTGATACTTTATATGAAGTGAAAGCACCATTTTCGTAATGTATTGGCATATTTTGTATGTAATCTTCAAACCAAAGCTTTATACCAAAATCATCATATTTATTTAAGCCCATTGATTTACCTAATTCTGTTAAATTGCTACTTTCGTTATTATTTTCTATATTATTGTTTTCTTTATTTGTCTCTATATTATTGTTTTTTTCTTGTTCATTTTGTTTATCTTTTTTTGAAAAATTATCATAAATAATATATGCTAATGATAATCCTAATAGTATAATTAAAATAACTATTAATATATTTTTTCCTAATCCTTTATTTTTTGTTTCTTCCATAAAATTCTCCTATAATGTAATGATATAATACTTAAATTTTAATTGCAATATTTAAAAATTAAAAAAAAGTTACTTGACGTCTATTAAATCTTTTTTCTGTTTGATTAAGTTTTTATTACTTTTATTAAATGTTTTATTATGATAATTTTATTTATTCTTTATAAAATAAAAAAAATATACTTAAAAAATAATTTTTCTTTATATATTTTTATAGTATTTCCATATTTATAATTTTATAGTATAATATATAAATAAAGTAGAACAAAATAGAATAATTAAGAATAAATTATCATAGAGTTATTTTATGAGTTTTGTAAAAATAAAATTGTCAAATAAAAAAAATAGTGTTATTATTATAAGACTGGAGGTGTCCAAATGTTAGAAATAAAAAACATAAGAAAAGAATACAATACTGATGGTTTCAAGCAAAAAGCATTAGATGGAGTTAGTGTTAACTTTAGAAAATGCGAATTTGCTAGTATTCTTGGACCATCTGGTAGTGGAAAAACAACTTTTTTAAATATTATAGGTGGCTTGGATCAATATGATTCAGGAGATTTAATTATCAATGAAACAAGTACCAAAAAATATAAAGATTCTGATTGGGATAGTTACAGAAATCATCGAATTGGCTTTGTTTTTCAAAGTTATAATTTAATATCACATCAATCAGTTTTAGCTAATGTTAAACTTGCTTTGACTTTATCAGGAATTTCTAAAAAAGAAGCAACTGAAAGAGCTAAAAAGGCTTTAAAAGAAGTTGGACTTTTAGAACATATGAACAAAAGACCAAATCAATTATCTGGTGGACAAATGCAGAGAGTTGCAATAGCACGTGCTTTAGTTAATGACCCAGAAATAATATTAGCTGATGAACCAACAGGTGCTCTTGATAGTGAAACTAGTATTCAAATTATGGACGTTCTTAAAAGAATTGCCAAGAATAAATTAGTAATTATGGTTACACATAATCCAGAACTTGCCGAAGAATATTCAACACGTATTATCAATTTAAAAGATGGAAAAATTATATCAGATACAAATCCTTATGATGGAAAAATTGATACTAAAGAAGATATAGAAGTAAGTCAAAAGAAGAAAAATAAAACTAAGATGCATTTTTTAACAGCTTTAGGATTATCATTCAATAATTTAATGACTAAAAAAGCAAGAACAATTTTAGTTGCTTTAGCAGGTTCTATTGGAATAATAGGTATTGCTTTAATCATGTCTGTTTCAACAGGATTTCAAAACTATGTTGATTCAATTCAGGAAGAGACTTTAACTTCTTATCCATTAAGTATTATGCAAGAATCTGGTGATTTAACTAGTTTAATTTTAGCTATGCAATCAGGTAGTAAAGAAAATAAAGATTCAAATGAAGTTGTTGAACAACAATATATTACTTCAATGGTATCAAGTGTTACAACTAATGATTTAAAAAGTTTTAAAAATTATTTAGAGAATAACTACAGTAAAGTAAAAAATGACATTTCTAATATTAAATATTCATATAGTATTCAACCTAATATTTATACAATTGATGCTACAAAAAAATTAGCTAAATTAAATCCAAGTAGTTTATTTTCATCAATTATGGGTTCTAGTACCCTTATATCTGCATCATCTTTTTCATCAGTTTATTCAGAAATGGTTGATGATACTAAAGATATTGAAAATCAATATGAAGTTTTGAGAGGAAGATATCCAAAAAATTATGATGAAGTAATTATAGTCTTATCATCAAAAAATGAGATATCAGATTTACTTGTTTATTCTTTAGGACTCAGAGATAATGATGAATTAAATAAAATGATAACTAATCTTATGAATGGAGAGACAAATAATATCAATAATGAACCTTTAGTATTTACATATGATGACTTAATGAAAGTTGATTTAAGAGTTATTATGCCAACGGACCTTTATAAATATAATTCTAAGTACGATATATATGAAGATATGAGTGAAAATAAAAATGTTATGCAAGAGTTATATGATAAAGCTTTAAAATTAAAAATTGTAGGTATTGTTGCACCTAAAGAGGGTGGAATGACATCTATGGCTTTAAATCCTGGTATTAATTATACATCTGCTCTTACTAAACATATAATTGATTATAGTAAAAATCAAGAGATTGTAAAGAAACAAATAGCAAATACAGAAGTTGATGTATTCTCTGGTAAAAAATTTACTGATAAAAATAACAATTTTGATTTTGATTTTGCTGATTTAATTGAAGTTGATAAAAATGCTCTTCAAAGTGCTTTCAACATTAATATTGATACTAAAACTATTGAAAAACAAACAGCCGGATATATGCAAGAAATAACTGATGCTATAACTACTGATACAACTCCTGCTACTAAATTATTTAGTGATAACTTAAATGAATTTTCCAAAGGAGTATTCGATTCTATTTCTTCAGAATTTACAAAAAATGATGTTGATAAAATTATAGATACTTATTTAAGTAGTAAAGATGTTTCCAATAAACTTAGTGAAATGGAGAAAAAATATGTTATTCCAAAAGATACATTTAAAACTACTTATACGGGTTTATTAAAAGCCTTATTAGAAGCTTATATAAATGGTTATAATCAATATATGAAACTAACTAATCCAGAATATGAAATAGATTCTGAAAATCCAAAGGCTAGTATTATTCCTGAAATTTTAAATACTGTAACCGATTCATACTTAAAAAGTGCAGCAATTATTGGAACTACTGAAAAAATGGGTAGTGTAATGACTGAAACGTTAATGAAAAAAACAATTTTAACAAAAGTAGGGGAATTAACAACAAACTTTACCAAATCCTTTGCAACTTCTTTTAATGTAGATGAAAAGAAAATAACTTCTGCTTTTAAATTAAAATATACTGAAGAAGAATTAACAAGAATAATATCAGCTATGATGGCTCCTACTGAAGCAAGTCAAAAGACTAATTTAGTATCCCTTGGTTATCAAGATTTAAATGATCCAACTGCTATATCTTTCTATTTTAATAGTTTTGATGGTAAGGAAGATTTTATTAAATTTTTAGATAATTATAATGATACAGTAGATGAAGAAAAGAAGATTAATTATACTGATGCAACTGGTATTTTAATGGATTCTGTTAAAACAATTGTTAATGCTGTAAGTTATGTTTTAATAGCTTTTGTCTCTATTTCATTAGTAGTTTCTAGTATCATGATAGGGGTTATCACTTATATTTCCGTTTATGAAAGAACGAAAGAAATTGGTATTTTAAGAGCAATTGGTGCATCAAAGAGAAATGTATCTTCCATCTTTAATGCTGAAACATTTATAATTGGTTTATTGTCTGGTTTACTTGGAATTGGTATATCGTATTCTTTGATACCAGTTATCAATACAGTTTTACACCACTTTACAGGTGATATTCCATTATCGGCAGCACTTGCTCCAAATAGGGCTTTTATTCTAGTAATATTAAGTATTATTTTAACATTAATTGGTGGTTTAATTCCAGCGAGAGCAGCTTCTAAAAAAGACCCAGTTGAAGCATTAAGAAGTGAATAAAATTAAAACTTTAGGATTTTGGTTCTAAAGTTTTTTATAATTAAGAAATATATTATCAAGATTAATGTTATAATAGATATGAAAGGATTTGTTTATGAAAAAAAATAAAATTATTATTATAATTATTAGTTGTATTATAGGATTATTTATATTAGGATTTCTAGGCTATTTCATTTATATTAAAAATACCTATCTATCAAAAGATGAAGTAAAAGAGATTATTCTAAAGGATACAAAGCTTAGCAAAGAGGACATTACTTTCAAAGAGATTGATTTAGATTTAGAAAAAGAAACGAAAAAGTATGATGTAGAATTTTATTACAATCGAGTTGAATATAATTATGAGATTGATGCTAAAACAGGAAAAATAATTTATAGTGATTATATTAATAATACTAATATCAATCAAGAAAATACCAATAATAATGATACTGCTAATAATGAAAACTCTAACAATACTACAAACGATACTAACTATATAAGTCAAGAAGAAGCTAAAGATATTGCTTTAAAAGATGCTAAATTTAGTAATCAAGAAGTAACTTTTACAGATATTGATTTTGAATTTCAAAATGGAGTAGCAATATATGAAGTTGATTTTTATAAAAATAATTTAGAATATGAATATAAAATAAATGCAGTTAATAAAAATATTATTAGTAAAAATCGTGAACCTAGAGATTAATAATTAAGATAAGTAAGAAAATCTTATCTTTTTTTCTTTTCAAAAAATTTTATTTAAAAGAAAATATTAAAAAATAATTATGTAAATTAGGTTTTAAGGATTAAAGATTATACTTAATAAAGAAGATAATAAATTATTAATTATTATTTCATGTCAAAGAGATTGACTTTCTATAAAATATTTTATATGATAATTATATAATTGATTAATAATAGAGGAGGTATTTATGGCAAATATAAAAATAAATAATGTTAGCAATTTAAATACTTTAGTAATGGAATTGAAATCAAAAGTTACTATTTCCTTAACAGAAAATGTTGAAAGCATTAAAGCAACTTTAAGTAATATAAATAATTATAAAAATAGTGGTTTTAGTGCAAATGTAGGAGATATTGCAAATTCTTTAAAGAATAATTTAGATAATATTTTATCAGATATAACTAATGCTTCAGCAAATTATTTTAATTATGCGTCATATATTAATAAATTTAATGTTGATGATTATAATAAATCAGTAAATCCAGTTGATTTAGAAAGTCAATATAACAGTATTTATTTAGGTAAAAGTGAAGAACAAAAAGAAGAAAAGAAAAATAATTCATCAGGTGGTAGTAAATCAGGAAGTGGAGAAGAAAATCTAGGTGATTCAGTTACAACTGCGACAGGTACTGGTGGTGTAGGTGGTATAATTAGTGGAGAAAATAGTAATAATATTGATCCATCTAAATTAGAGAGTTATTTGGATACTTTGCAAGGTACTAATATAACAACAGAAAAGAATATTGATATTGCAACAACTGGTGTTGACCTTGGAGATGGAGTTAATATTGATCCTAACACTTTAGCAATTTATCAAGGAGCAGCTTATAATCAAGAGCAATTTGTTGCTTTCCAGAATAGATATGTTATTAATGTTCCTTCAAATTATGGAAAAGTTGGAGATTTGATTGATATTAGCCATAGTGATGGTACAGTTATAAAATGTATTATAGGACAAATTGAACCAAATAATACAGGAACGGTTAATTTTGTTGTTAATCAAAATGAATTTACAACGAATATTACAGAACTTCACCCAACATGGTTACAATCAGTTACATCAGTTAAGAATAAAGGTAACTATTTCAACTATGTTAAGACAGGAAAATAAAAATAAGAAAATAAAAATGTAAAGTTAATGTTATATTAAAGGCAAAACATTGTCAAAAAAAAGTGATGATGTTAAAATATAATTGGCAAGGGAGGAAGAAAAATGTCAAATATTGTTAGTCATAATACAGAACGTATGAAAGAATGGTCTACTAATGTAAGAGACAAAGTTAGTACATATCATGATGATATTATTAATCTTTATCAAGGTGTAGAAAGTTTTATTGGAACAGGCTTTAAAGGTGGATTAGCTGATGAATTTTTAGAGTCATTTGAAGGTAAAAAACAATTCTTTCTTGATAATGAAGAAGTTTTAAATGAATGTGCAGACTTTTTATCAAAAAGAGCAGATAATATTGAAAGTGAAGAACAAGAATTAATGCATCAAATTAAAAATGATGATTATTTCGGGTAATTAAAGAAGGAGGAAAAAATGGCAAATATAGGAGAATTAAAAATTGCTCCAAGTGAGGCAATTGGAAGAGCAAATGATATTCGTTCAACGGCAAATAGAATAGAAGAAGTTTTAACAAGTATTTCTAAAGCTATGGACGAAATTGATGACGAGGGAACAGGAATTTATCAAGGAACAAATAAATCTCGTGAATTAAAAGAAAAACTAGAGATTATTAGAACAAACTTTGAACCAATTTATAAACAAATTATGGCATTTGCCAATCAAATCGATGTTGCCGCATCAACAGCTTCTAACCAGTAGGTGTTTATGAATATATATGCTTATGATTCAGCATTATTAGCTAATCGTGTTTCTTCATTGGAAGAACAATTAAATGATTATAGTGCTGTTATCAAAAAAATTAAAACATTGAAAGATTCAATTGAGGCTTCAAATGAATGGGTTCAGGAAAGTTTAAAGACTCCATTTATTTCTAAATGTAATGATTATATTATGTTTTATAGTATGATTTTAACAAAGCTAGAAGCTCATGTTAATTATTTAAAAAATAAAAATAAAGCAATGGAAAGTTTAGAAGATGCTTATTCTAAAAGGAGTTAAAAATGGATACTAAAATAAATAAAGGTTTACTATCTAGTTGGGGACAAGAATTATATAAATATAATGAAGAAGGAATTACCAACTTAGAAGAATTAAAACGCTTAGTAAATACCATTTCTAATTCTTATGAAAGTGTATCGAGTGATGCCTTGATTACTAATATAACAAGTGATATAGACAATGGAATAAAGTGTCATACTGAAATGGAGAGTTTACAAGCGTTTCTAGAAAAAGTAATAGAAAATGCGGAGAAAGCATAGGTGATTATAGATGGCTAATTATTTAAGTATAGCAAATGAGTTAGTAGAAAAAAATACTAATTTATATTCTGATTATAGTAATATAAATTCTCTTTTATCATCTTTAAAAGGAGCTATGATAGGAGAGTCTTCAACTAAATTAAGCAATGATTTAGCAAATTGTGTTGCTAAGTTGAAATCTCAAATTGATTATTTTGAAAGTTTAACTAATGTGTTAAAGTTAATAAATAATCATGAAGAAGATGTTAATACTTTAGAATATTATAAAAATAAAAAGAGTAATTGGTCATCACTTGATCCTAAGGAAACTAATCCTTATACATCAAAAGTTTCAACTTGGGAAAGAAATGTTTCAAGTAATGAGACAAAAATAAATAATAATTTACCTAGTATAACGTCAACTACAAAATCAATTACTTTAGTTACTCCAAATGTTGATTATTCATATAAAAATTATATTGATGCAGCATCAACAATCATATCACAAGTTGCATCAGGATTTGATGTTTCATTTTGCACATCATATCAGGAGTTACTTGGAGAAGCAATTAATGATTGGTTAGGTACATATAAAAATTATGAAGCTAATAATATTAAATTAGGAGTTTTAGGAGATTATTATACTGAAGATTATATTGATAATATTATAGCAACAAGGTCAACAGGAGCAAATCCAAGAGAAAAAGCAGTTATTGCCGCGTTAACCGTTCTTGATTTAGGATTGGAAAAAGGAATAAGGTCAAAATATCAATTAAGTACAGAATTTTTTAATAGTGTATCTAGACCTTATGATACAGAAGCTATGATGGATCATGGATTCGATTGTGCTTCTTATGTTAGTTATGCTTTAAATAAAGCTTCAAGTAATGGATTTAACAATGCAAGTTTAAATACTCTTCAAAAGTTAGGGGTAAAAACAAGTTATGATCAATTGCAACCAGGTGATATTATTCATCATGATGGGCATGTTGCAATGATTATAGGAAATTCGCCAGATGATGGATATGTTATTGTTGCAGATGCTGCTCATCTTGAAACAGGTGGTTATCCAAGTGGTGTAAGACTTCAAAAAATTAAATATGCAAATTTAAAATCAAATAATTTTGTTGGTTATGATATGACAAGATTTTATGGAGCTTAATTAAACTTTCAAATGAATAAATTTGAAAGTTTTTTATAATATAAATAAAAAAGAATATTTTTATAAATATTAATAGTAAATAATAAAAATTATCTTGGAATACTTTTTTTAATATTTCTCATATATTTTATGGGGGGCATAAGTATGCAACGAAGATTTCTATTATTTTTTTTCTTATTATTGATAATTTTTACAGCATTTCCAAATAACATTATGGCTTTAACTGATACTTCTAAGTCAAGTATTGTAATGGATATTGATAGTGGGCGTATTCTAAGAGAAAAGGATAGTAACACAGAAAGATTAATAGCATCGACTACCAAAATAATGACACTTTTAATTGCTCTTACATATGCAGGTGATAAGTTAGATGAAAAGGTAGAAGTTGGAGATGAAGTATTAAAAATGTATGGTACTAGTATGTATTTAACAATGGGTGAAAAAGTAAGATTTATAGATTTATTGTATGGACTTATGCTTCGAAGTGGAAATGATGCTAGTGTTGTAATTGCAAAATATGTTGCAGGTAGTATTGATAACTTTGTTTATTTAATGAATGAAAAAGCCCTTGAAATAGGTATGCAAAATACAACTTATAAAAATCCTCATGGTTTAGATGAAGAAACTAAAAATTATTCAACAGCTTATGATTTAGCTGTATTAACAAGATATTTATATTTAAATTATCCAATGTATAAGAAAATAGCAGGTGAAAAGTATTATGATTTTAAATCAGATATTAAATCTTATGCTTTAATCAACCGAGCTAAAATAATTTTTGATTATAAGAACACCACTAGTGCTAAAAGTGGTTATACCCCAAGTGCTGGTAAATCTTTAGTATCAACAGCAACTAAGGATAATATGAATTTATTGATTGTAACAATTGATGATGAAGATACCTATATAAATCATGAAAAAATGTATGAATACTATTTCAATAATTATAAAAATTATTTAATACTTGATAAAGAAAATTTTAAAGTACCTAAATCTTTATTTTCAAATAATTATTATTTAAAGAATAATTTTTCTTATCCTTTAACCAAGGAAGAATTTAAAAATATAAAAACGAAAATTATTGTAAATGATAAAGATAATAGTAATGTTTTAGGAACAGTTATTATTAGTTTAAATAATAAAGTTATACATGAAGAAAAAATATATTCAAAAGAAAAATCTAAAAAGAGTGAGTCTCTTTTTAAGAAAATTATTAATTTTTTTAAAAATATATTTACATAAAAATTAATATATCAGGAACAATATTTTTGAATTTTTTTTAATTTTGATTACAAATTCTTCTTGAGTATTGCGTATTTAAATTCATTAAAGTCAATTTGTTTTCTATTTTTGTTAAGTTAAGATTAAAAACAGTAAATTGTTATTTAATCAATTTTGTTTATAACTTAAATGTTTTTTTCTATATTTCAAAAATTGTTCATGTAAAAAATCAAATTTCTGAGTGATTTATATATATATTAAGAAAGAGTTAAAGATAGTATTATAAAATATATTTGCTTTGCAGATATATTTTTTTTGTAAAAATTTTCTAGTTATCTTTATTTTAAAAATAATTTATGTTATGATTAAAATGTATTAAGAAAGTAGTGATTAGATGAATTTAGAATTTTGTGTTAATGAATATTTATTAGCTTGGTATTTATTATATAGTGCTAGTTTATCAACTGAGATTGATAAATTAAGAAAGAGTTTATGGAGCAAATATAAGAAAGAATATAATTTTTGTTACAAAGATAAACAAGAAATTATTAAATATGGTAAAGATTTTATACCTGATAATGATATTTTATATCAAGAAGTATTTGAAAGTGATTTATATATATCTTTAAAAAAGGAAACTAATAAACATAAAATGCATTTAGTGAAATTATTTAATACTGACCAGAAGATAGTTAAAAAATGTGTTAAAGAAGTTTTAAAACTTAATATTAAAGAAACATATCCTGTTTATGTTATTCACCCAAGAATGGAATGTATAGAATATAATAAAGCAACTGGAACTTTAATTTGGGGAAGTGATAAAGATAAATATGATGCTATAACGGTTTTAATCTTAACTATTGTAAAAGGTATGTATGAAAATTATAGTCCAGATTATAAAGAAATAATTGATGCTATAATTGAACTTGCAGTTATAAATGAAATTAGTAAACAATTAACTAATACACCAAGTTATGATATAGGAGATCCAACTTTAAAGATAATTAAAAGACAAATCTATCCATTTTGGCTTATGTATTTAGGAAATGATACCAAAGAAGAAATGCTTAATAAAATGATGGAAGATAAAATTGTCTTTGATATTGAATATTATCCAATTGATAAAAACATGAAAAAATTATCCTTGACGAAATTTATTGATTTTTGTATTAAAAATAATCGTCATATCTTAAAACTTGGTAATGTCTTAAAAATAGAAAAGGAAGAAGAAATAGAAGTTATTTAATGAAAGGCACACAGGTGCTTTTTATTTTAAAAAAGGATTTACAAATGAAGAAGAATGTTGTTTGTCTTAGCTATTCAAAATATTATCATTATGAACTTTTAAAAATAGATGATAATTTAGGAGGCTTAGATAATTTAAGATTAATTAAAGATTATGGATTTAAAGATATTAAAAGAAAACAGGGATTTTTATTGATTTTAACAGTAGGAGATATTGAAAATTATTATGATTTAAGTGATATTTATTTGAAAGATTGTATAATAGATGTTTATAAATTTGATAGATTATATAGAAAAAAATTAGGTAAATTTGAATATACAATTATAATTAGTGAAGAAGAGATTGATTCTATAAAAATACCATTTACAAATACTTATGTTGTATATGCTAATGATTATATTGAAATAAAAGATGGTCTTAATCCTTTAATAAGAAAAATATATCAAGACTCCCTTCATAAAAAAGAAATCAAATATACTAAAAAAAGAAAAGATAATATAGAAAAATTAAGAAAATGTATAAATAAACTAAATAAAGATTATTTTAAAACAGAAGATATAATAAAAAGACTAGGAGTAAATAGAAAATGGATTCAAAGATATATGAAAGATATGAATTTACTTTATAATAATATTGGATATGATAGAAGAAAAAGAGTTTGGTACCTCGTAAAAACAACAGAAAAATAAATATAAATACTTGAAAAATATGAAAATATAGTAAATTTTTTTGTCCATCATAAAAACCTTGTTGAGCAAGAAAAATTAAAATGTGTTATATTTATTTAGAGATGTGAATTTCTATAGAGGAGGATTTTATTTATGAATAATTGTGCTGCTAGTAAAGAAGTAAAGAAGATACTTGATTCTAAAGATAACATAGTTGACCAATTAAAAGAATTAAGAAAATATCGCTATAAAAAAGAGGTAATAGAATATATTGATAGATTAATATATGGTAATCAAAATGATGATTATGATAGTGAATGTAAGTATATTCTATATTGTATAGTTAAATATTTTTTTGAATTAGATGTTAATGAAGTAAAAGAACCTTTACCAAAATTACCTTTATATAGTTCTAGTAATTTTGATATTGAAAAGATTCAAAGTTTACTAGAGTCTAAAGATAATATAATTGATCAATGTATATTACTTAGAGAACATAAAAATTCTAAAGATGTTTTAGAATATATTGCGAGTACTAAAGAAAGATATATTTATGATTTAGAACTTGCTAATGTTAATAGAGAATTTGAAATTTATACTATTTCTAAATATTTTTATGGATTAGATATTTCTGAAGTTAAACCTAGTCATATTAAGCTTAGTACTTATTTAAAAGTTAAATCACGAATTAAAAAAGAAAATTCTTCTAAAATCCCAAAGGCTAAAGATTAATTATAAATATAATGATTGAAAAATAAATTATGATATTATATAAAAAAAGGAGAGGTTATGGAAGTTAGAATATTGAAAGGAACTAATCAAATAGGTGGATGTATTACAGAAATTACAAGCAATAAAGGAACAAAAATTATAATTGATTTTGGAGAAGATTTAGTTGGGGACTATAATATAAAGAAACAGAAACTAGAGATTAACGGTTTAACTAATCACAAGAGTAAAAATTATGATGCGGTTTTTATTACACATTGTCATGGTGATCATATAGGTTTAGTTAATGATATAAATAATGAAATTGATATTTATATTGAAGAAAAAACGAAACTAATTTATAATCTTACTTCTGATTTTATAGGCAAAACACCTATTCTTAGAAAAACTAAAACTTTTAAATTTAATAGACCTATTTTGATAAAAAAAGATATTAAAATAACGCCTTATTTAGTTGATCATTCTGCTTTTAATTCATGTATGTTTTTAGTAGAAGCTGATGGCAAAAAATTACTTCATACAGGAGATTATCGTAATCATGGAAGAAAAGGAAAAATATTTTTAGAAACGATTAAGAAAATAGGTAAAGTTGATGCTTTAATAACTGAAGGAACAACTTTTTCAAAGAACGTTACAAAATATAAAACAGAAGATGAATTATTTTCTGATTCGATAGAGATATTTCAAAAATATGATGATATCTTGATATTACAATCATCAACTAATGTAGATAGAATTGTAACATTTTATAAAGCAGCAGTTAAAACTAAAAAAAATTTTATTGAAGATTTATTTACAGGAGTTATAGCATCTAACCTAAAAAATATACCAAATCCTGTTGCTAGTTATCGCAATGTTTCTCTTTTCATTTCAAATAAATATTATAAAAAAACAAATCCACCATATTTTGTTTCAAAATATGTAGAACCAATGGAGATATATAAATCAAATGTTGCTTTTGCTAAAGATTTTTGTATGTTTGTAAAACCATCAATGTTAAATGATATAAAAATGTTAAAAAATAAAAAACATAAATTAAAAAATGCCTGTATAATATACTCAATGTGGGAAGGTTATAAGAAAGATTTAAAAATGAAAAGATTTTTAGATGAATTAAGTAAGTTAGGTATTCATGAAGAATTTCTTCATACATCGGGACATGCTGATATAAAAACTATGAAATTATTAGAAGAAGTTATAAATCCTCAAATAATTATTCCAATCCATACCGACAATAAAGAAGTAGCAAAGGAAATATTTAAAAATAAAGTAATTGATATAAAAGATAAAGAGAAAGTAATAATTTAAGAAGTAGGAGTAATGGAAAATGAATTTAGAAGAAATTAGAAAATATTTTAGAGAGAATAAAAGCTATGTAATAAAAATAAGAGAAAAAACCAAAGACATTGTTTATTATGATGGTATTAAAATTATGGAAATTAAAAATAAAAATAAATATCCAAGAATAAATTTAAGTCCTGATATTTTTCAGATAAATGAAAAGCTTATAAAGAGTGTTAATAATAATTCATCTGGTATAGAAAAAATAATTAAAATTCGAAATTTTGTTGAAGGTTTATTTGATATAAAAACGAAATTTGATTCTAATAAAGAAAATATAATTATTCTGAATGAATCTGATAAATATGATTCTAAAACAAAAGAAGAAAATTTAAAGAAAATACTATATGGATTATTTAAAAATGAAGATATAAACAATAATTTTGATTATATAGAAAATTACAGATCAAAAGGAAGAGGATATCATAAAGAAAAGAAAGTTTTAAAATATAAAGGAAATATTAGTTTAGAAGAACTTACAAAGTTAGAATATGAAATTGTTAAAACTTTTATTGAGAGTGAGGGAACTGGTTGGACAAAACCTGATGTAAAGTTATATTCGTTTCGAGAAATAGAAATTTCTGATTTAAAAAAGAATAAAGAAGGAAAATTAGTTTTAGCTAAAGGCAAAAATGAAAAAGAAATTGCAACTAAAGGCAAAAATGAAAAAGAAATTACAACTGATAATATTAAAAATGCTATTTTAGAATATGAAAAAATATCTTTTGAAGAAGAGAAATATTATCAGCATCAATTTATGATTCATGATAATATAAATAAAAAATGTCAAGAATTTAAAAATATTTTTCGCTTTGAAGAAGAGTATTATACAAAAGAAGGGAAAACGGCAAGCAAAGATAAAACTAAAAGAGGAAGAATTGATAATATTTTTGTAGATATTTCAAAAGATGGAAGTGCTAGTCTCTATTTAATTGAATTAAAATATGGAACAAATGTTTTAGGAGGAAAACAAGGTATTCATTGTCATTTACATGATATGAAAGACTTATTAAGTAATGAATCAAAGAAAGAAAAATTTTTGAATTTATTAAAAGATCGTATTAATTATAGAATAGAAACATCAATAGATGATATTAATACTCCAAATAAAATTACAAATATAAAAGATATTAATTTCTATATTGTTATTGGTTATAGTAATGAAGAAGAAAAGGAAGAGATTAGTAATATTTTAAAAGAATTTAATGGTAATTATTCATATTGTAAAAAATGTAATTGTTATAAAGATGTTATTAAGCATTATGACTTACCAAAAGAAAGTAAAGAATTAAAAGAAGAGTTTAAGGATTTAGATAAATATTGTAATGTAAAAATATTTTTAGATAAAACTAATTATCAAAATAATGAAGGAGCAAAGAAAATAGAAATAACTGATAAAGAATTTGAAAAATTTGATATAGAATAGCAATAATCAATTTAAATTGAAATAAAAAAATGATATACTCTAGAAGGAAGTGAATTATGGAAAGTACGTTTGAAAAATTTCTTGATACAATTCATTTTGATGAAGAAAAGAAAGAAAAGTATGAAAAAATTAATTTAAAGAGGGTTACGGTTAATAATAAAAAAAATATAATTACAATATATTTAAGTACTGAAGCAATGATTACATTAGATGATTATTTAGACTTAAAAAAGAAAATTGAAGAATATTTTAATTGTAAAACTATAATTTATATAGAGAATTTAGGTGATAAAAGTCTATATTTGAATGAATATTTTAAACACTTTTTACCAGAATATGTTGGATACTTTAAAGATAGATTAAAAATAAATGGTAGTAACAATAATTATATTGTAGTTTTTAATCGTGGAGAAGAAAAACAAATTAATGAGTATCTTAATGATATTAATTTGCAATTAGAAATTTTGGGATATAATAAGCTTACTATTTATTTAGATGAAGAGGAAAGAGAAGAAGTTCAGAAGTTAATAAATGAAGATACCAATGTGGATACTTCAAAATTAAAAGTTAGATGGCATGAAGATACAAGTGATGAAGGGAAAATATTTAAACCAAGAAGAAAAAAAATTGTTAATTCAGATGATCCGAGAAGTTATTATGGTGAAATAATTGAAGGAGAAAAGATAGCTTTACATGATATTGTCTCAGAAGAAAATGATTTAATTATAGAATGTGAAATATTTGGAAAGACAGTATTTGAATCTAGTAAATCAGATTTTAAAATTATTACATTAAAAGTAACAGATTATACAGATTCTTTATATGCAAAAGTTTTTTTAAGAGATAGTGAAGAATTAAAAAGATTAGATGATATTTTAAAGGAAGGTAAATGGTTTAAATTTAAAGGATATACTAAAAAAGATAAATATTCAGGAGATGAAATAGTTTTTAATGTTTCAGCTATTAATGTTTCAGATCACAAAAAAGAAGAAATAATTGATGATAGTCCTGAAAAAAGAATAGAACTTCATACTCATACGATGATGAGTGCAATGGATGGAGTTTCACTGGTTGATAAACATGGAGTTTCTTTAGTAAAACAAGCTATTAAATGGGGACATAAAGCAATTGCTATAACGGATCACTCTGGTTGCCAAGCTTTTCCTAATGCTTATCATATGGTTCAAGACTATAATAAAGGAAAACCACTTGAAGAACATTTTAAAGTTATCTATGGAACAGAATTAACTATAGTTGATGATAATGTAGAAATTGTTAAACGTAGTAATGATAGTATTTTATTAGAGAATGAATATGTTGTTTTTGACCTTGAAACAACAGGATTTAATGCTGCATCAGGGGACTCTATTATTGAAATTGGTGCAGTTAAATTAAAAGATGGAGAAATAATTGATAAATTTGATAAGTTAATTAAACCACCTAAACCAATCTCTGAAAGAATTACAAATGTTACATCGATTACAAATGAAATGGTTGCTGATTGTCCGAATGAAGAGGAAGCAGTAAAAGAGTTTGTAGAATGGGTTTCTGATTTACCAATGGTTGCACATAATGCTAAGTTTGATACATCATTTATTGAAATGTGCTATAAAAAGTACAATTTAGGAGAGTATAAAAATACAGTAATTGATACTCTTGCTTTATCCAGAATTTTAGATCAAGATGCAACGCGTCATGGACTTTCTTATATAACAAAAAGATATGGTGTTCCTTTTGATGAAGAAAGTCACCATCGAGGTGATTATGATGCTCTTGCAACAGGACTTGTTTTTCATAAGATGATGAAGAAACTTGAAAGTATTAATATTATAAAAGTATCAGATTTAGAGAAATTGGTTAATAAAGATGATATTCATAAGTTTGGTCGTAGTTATCATTTTAATATATTAGTTAAAAATAAAGTTGGATTAAAAAATTTATTCAAATTAATTTCGATTGCTAATACAAAACATTTTTATAAAACAGCTAGAGTTTTAAGAAGTGAAGTTGAAGAATTAAGAGAAGGATTATTGATTGGTAGTGGTTGCTATGAATCAGAAGTATTTTTAGAAGCGAGAAGTAAATCAGATGAAGAAATGCGTGATATTATTGGCTTTTATGATTATGTTGAAGTTCAACCTCCTGAATGTTACATACATTTAATTCAATTGGGAGATTTTAAAAATGAAGAAGAGGTTTTAAATCAAATAAAAAAGATTATTAGATTAACAAAAGAAGCAGGAAAGTATATTGTAGCAACAGGAGATGTACATCATTTAACAAGAGAAGACAAAATTTATCGGGAGATTATTATTAATCAAAAGTTACCTGGTGGAGGACTTCATCCTCTTGCAAAAAGAGACATTAAAGAAATTCCAAGCAATCATTTTAGAACAACCTCTGAGATGCTTCAAGATTTTTCATTCTTAGATAGTAACTTATGTCATGAAATTGTAATTGATAATCCTAATAAGATTAATGATTTAATAGAAGAAGTAGAAGTAATTATTGATACAGGAGGTATTCCTTTTTCACCTCGTTTTCCTAATTCAAGAGAAGATGTATATGATATGGTCTTTAAAAAAGCTCATAGTATGTATGGTGACCCATTACCAAGAAATATTGAAGAAAGAATTGCTCAAGAATTATATGGGGATAGAATTTTAAATTTAGTTAAAGATAAAATTCAGAAGGAAAATCCTAACTATAATGAAGAAGATATTGATAAAGTTTTTCAAAAAGAATTATCAGAAGTTGTTAAAGAAGGGTATGATAAAGTATTCTCTTTAACTAGAGATGAGATAATTCTGAATTTAAAGAATGAAAACTCTGATAAAATAAATGATAATGATTATTTAGATAAAGAAACAAAGAAACAATTAGGTGGTATTATTGGAGGAGGCTTCGATGTAATTTATTTAATTGCTCAAAAACTTGTTAAACATTCAAATGATGAAGGTTATTTAGTAGGATCTCGTGGTTCTGTTGGTTCTTCATTTGTTGCAACAATGATGGGTATTACAGAAGTTAATCCTCTTCCAGCTCATTATTTATGTAAAAAATGTCATGCTAGTTTCTTTGAAGATGAAAATGGTCGAAGTTATTCAATTGATTATTCAGCAAGTGGATATGATTTACCAGATAGAAAATGTCCATATTGTTCTGAAATGATGTCTAAAGAGGGACAAGATATGCCATTTGCAACATTCTTAGGTTTTAATGCTGATAAAGTTCCAGATATTGATCTTAACTTTTCGGGTGATAATCAAGCAAGTGCCCATGCTTATACCAAGGTAATATTTGGTGAAGATAATGTTTATAGAGCAGGAACAATTGGAACTGTTGCTGAAAAAACAGCCTTTGGTTTTGTTCGAGGCTATTTAGAGAAAAAAGGAACATTAGATGTAACACATCAAGCTGAAATAGAACGTTTAGCAATAGGTTGTACAGGTGTAAAAAGAACAACTGGTCAGCATCCAGGAGGAATCGTTGTAATTCCATCTTATATGGATGTCTTTGACTTTACACCATATCAATATCCTGCTGATGAAATAACATCAGCTTGGCGAACAACACACTTTGATTATCATGCTATCGATCAAGATGTTTTAAAGCTTGATATTCTTGGACACGATGATCCAACTATTTTAAGAATGCTACAAGATTTGTCTGGTATTGATGTAACAACACTTCCAATGAGTGATCCAAAAGTTTTAAGTTTATTAACAAGTCCAGATGCTTTAGGAGTTAAAGGAGAAGATATCAAATGTGATATTGGAACACTTGGTTTACCTGAGATGGGAACGAACTTTGTTATTAATATGTTAATAAAAGCAAAGCCTCGTACTTTTGGAGAACTTGTAAAAATTTCTGGTCTTTCTCATGGAACTGATGTTTGGAATAGTAATGCTGAATATTTAATTGATAATCATATCTGTGAATTTAAAGAGGTAATTGGTTGTCGTGATGATATTATGGTGTATTTAAAAAATCATGGCTTAAAGCCTAAAGATGCTTTTAAAATCATGGAATTTGTGCGAAAAGGTAAACCTAAAAAAGAACCAGAGGCATGGGAAGAATGGAAAAAAGTAATGCAAGATGCATCTATTCCTGATTGGTATATTGAATCTTGTCATAAAATACAATACATGTTCCCAAAAGCTCATGCTTGTGCTTATGTTATGAGTGCAATGCGAATAGCTTGGTTTAAAGTTTATCAACCTTTAAATTATTATGCAACTTTCTTTTCTATTAGAGTTCAAGACTTTGATATTGAAACAATGATTAAAGGTTATGATGCTATTAAATTAAAAATTGAAGATTTAGAAAATAAAGGTTTTGAAATTACTAAAAAAGAAGGCGATGTGCTTGAATCTTTAAAAATTGCTTTAGAAGCAACTGCTAGGGGTATTAAATTTTCTAATCTTGATTTGAATAAATCAGATGCTATTAAATTTGTAAAATCTGAAACCGAAGAAAACACATTAATTCCCCCATTTAGAGCTATTGATGGACTAGGTGACACTGTTGGTAAATCAATTGTTGCTGAAAGAGAAATAAAAGAATTTTTAAGTATAGAAGATTTACAAAAAAGATCTAAGTTATCTACAACTTTGATTGATAAAATGAAATCTATGAAAATATTAAAAGATTTACCTGAATCAAATCAATTATCATTATTCTAAAAAATAAAAAAATTAGAAATGGTAAGATAATATAGTAAAGAAAAAATAACTAAATTCCTTTACAACTAATATTATAAATGTTATAATATGCTTGTATTTACAAGTTATTGTTGATGGAAGAGTAGTAATTTAAAAGTTTATTTTAAAGAGAGTTAGTGGTTGGTGCAAACTAATGATAAAGTTAAATGAATTCACTTCCTGAGATAAAGCGTTAGTCGCGTTAAGACATAAAAGTAAATAAAGGCTGGTACCGTCTATTTAGACCCTTTGGTATCGTCTTTTTTCTTTTAGGAGGTATGGTATGAAAAAAGCCGTTTTAATTATTCATGGCTTTGTAGGAGCACTCTCTGATAATGAGTACTTGATGAATTATTTAACTTATGATAAGGATTTTGACGTTTTTGCTAAGACGTTACCAGGACATTTTCATGACATCAATTATCAAAGAGTTGTATATACTGATTGGGTTGATTATGTCTCTAAGGAAGTAGAAGATTTAATAAGTCATGGTTATAAAACAATTTATGTTATAGGACATAGCATGGGAGGTATTTTAGCAGGTAATTTAGCAATAAAATATAAAGAAGTTAAAAAAGTTGTGTTTCTAAATGCATCTTATACATATTTAAACTTAAAACAAAATAAGATTGATATTTTAGAAAACAAAGATTATAAAGATTATGTTGAAGTTTTTGAACGAGTTTTACATACATCAATTCCCTTCTTTTTAGAATTTGTAAAACTTGTAAAAGAATATCATGCATCCCCTAAAGAAATAAATAAAACGGCACTTGTATTACAAAGTACTGAAGATCAAATTGTACCAATTGAAAATGGTATTGAAATATACAATAATTTGCAAGGAGAAAAATATCTAACTTTTTTAGAAGGAGAAAGACATAGTGTATTTGAAGGTGGAACAACTAATGAAACAAGAAAAAATGATATAGCATCATACATAGTTGCTTTCTTAAAAGGTGGAAATAAATGGAGGAAAATATGGAAAGAGAAGATATAATTAAATCTTTAAATAAGGATTTAGAAAGTGTTAAAAATAAAAATGATTTAGCTCAAGTTAAGGCTAATTATTTAGGAAAAAATGGAATTGTTACTAATTTAAGTTTAAAAATGAAAGAAATACCAAATGAAGAAAAGAAAGAATATGGTAAGTTTTTAAATGAAATAAAAGTTTCTGTAACAGAAAAATTAGAAAACTGTGCATCTAGCATAGAACAACAAGAATTAGAAGAAAAATTAAACAAAGAAAAAATAGATATTACCTTACCTTCAAGAAGAAAAATGAAGGGGAGTATCCATCCTATGACAAGGGTAGTTGAAGAATTAGAAGATTTATTTGTAAGTATGGGATATGATGTAGTCTCTGGTCCAGAGATTGATACGGATTTAAATTGCTTTACAAAGTTAAATTTACCAGAAGGACACCCTGCAAGAGATTCTCAAGATACTTTCTATCTTGATAAAGATTATTTATTAAGACCTCATACATCTCCTGCTCAAGTAAGAACAATGGAAGCTAATGTTAATAAAGAGCCTTTAAGAATTGTATGTCCAGGAAAAGTTTATAGAAGAGATGATGATGCAACACATTCTCATCAATTCATGCAATTTGAAGGATTAGTAGTAGGTGAAGATATATCTCTTGCTGACCTTAAAGGAACTTTAGAATTATTTGCTAAAAAATTATTAGGAGAAAAAACTAAAGTACGCTTCCGTCCAAGTTATTTTCCATTTACAGAACCATCTTGTGAAGTTGATGTATCCTGCTTTAAATGTGGTGGAAAAGGTTGCAGTTTATGTAAACAAACTGGTTGGATTGAAGTTTTAGGAGCAGGAGTTGTCCATCCAAATGTTCTAAAAATGTCTGGTTATGACCCAGAAAAATACACAGGTTTTGCGTTTGGTCCTGGAATTGACAGATTCGCGATGTTCAAATATGGTATCACGGACATTAGACAAATATATACAAACGATATCAGGTTCTTAGAACAATTTGATAGAAAGGACGTTGATTAAAATGAAGTTAAGCAAGAAATTTTTAAATGATTACCTAAGTCTAGACTTAGACTTTAAAACAGTTGCAGAAGATATGACTAGAATTGGTAATGAATATGATAGTGTTTCTAAACTTGTTGAAGCAACTGATTTAGTCGTTGGAAAAGTTATAGAATGTAAAATGCACCCTGATAGTGATCATTTACATGTAACACTTGTTGATATAGGAGAGGAAAAACTTCAGATTGTCTGTGGAGCTCCAAATGTTCGTGAAGGTATTAAAGTAATCGTTGCTAAACCAGGAGCAAAACTACCAGAGATAACAATAAAAAAAAGCAATATCCGTGGAGTTGAATCAAATGGTATGCTTTGTGCTTTATTCGAACTTGGAATCGATAAAAAATATTTACATGATGAAGATATAAATGGTATTTGCATTCTAGGTGATGATGCTAAAGTTGGAAGTGATCCAATTAAATATTTAGGATTAGATGATGAAATAATTGATTTTGAATTAACAAGTAACAGGGGCGATTTATTAAGTATTTTAGGTATGGCTTATGAAATTGGAGCTATTTATTCTAAAGACGTTAAAGAAATGGAAGTAAGCTATAAAGAAAGTGGAGAAGATATCAACAAGAGTTTTAAAGTTAAAGTTGAAACACCTGACTCTCCAATGTTCCTTGCTAAAAGAATCAATGATGTTGTTATTAAAGAAAGCCCAGATTTTATAAAAACCAGACTTATTGCTAGTGGTATAAGACCAATTAACAATGTTGTTGATATTTCTAATTTTGTTATGTTAGAAACAGGACAACCTTTACATTTCTATGATGCTGATACTTTAAATAATGAACTTATTGTACGAAATGCGAAGGATAATGAAAAGTTAGTAACTCTCGATAAAAACGAAAGAACTTTAACAAGTGCTGATATCGTAATTGCAACTAAAGATAAAGCCATAGGACTAGCTGGAGTTATGGGTGGACTTGAGACTGAAATTACTGAAAAAACGAAAAATATTATAATCGAAAGTGCAATATTTGATAATGTAAAAATTAGACAAACTTCTAAAAGAATCTTAAGAAGTGAAGCAAGTAATCGATTTGAAAAAGGCTTAGACCCTAAAAGAACTTATCTTGCTATTGATAGATGTTGTAACTTACTTGAAAAATATGCTGATGCTAAAATTCAAACAGGTTTAGTAACTTATGACAAAACAAATAAAGAGAATAAAGAAATCGAAATAACTTTTGATAAAATCAATAAAGTTTTAGGTTTAGAAATACCTGAAAAAGAAGTTGTAAATATTCTTAAAAATTTAAAATTTGAAGTTAAAAAATTAAAAGATAAAGTAAAAGTATCTGTTCCGTCAAGAAGAATTGATATTTCTATTAAAGAAGACTTAATTGAAGAAGTAGGACGTTTCTATGGACTTGAAAATATTGAAGGAAAACTACCAACAGTACCTTTAAAACCAGGTAAATATAATAAAACTTATCGTGAAATTAAACATAAAATGGCTAATCTTGGTTTAAATGAATGTTTAAGTTATGCTTTAATAAGAAAAAGCGAATTTCCGTTATTTCAAGTAACTCCTAAAGAGTCTATTAGTGTATTAGATCCAATGACTGATGAACATGAAACTTTAAGATACACACTTTTACCATCTTTAATCAATATATATAACTATAATAAAGCTCGTGGAATAAATGATATTCATATCTTTGAAATGGGAAATGGTTTTTATAAAGAAAACGGTGAATATAAAGAAGAAATGAAGCTTGCTGCTTTAATTGCAGGTGAATATAAAAATCAATTTGAAAGTTTTAAATTTAATTTTTATGATATAAAAGGAATACTTGAAGATTTATTAGATTATCTTGGTTATAAAGACCGTTATACATTAGAAGTTAGAGAATTACCAAAAGAATTACATCCATATCAAAGTGCTAATATTATTTTAAATGGTAAAGAAATTGGTATAATAGGTAAAGTTAATCCTAGTATTTATAAAGATGATATTTTTGTTTTAGAAATATCTGTAAAAAATCTACTTGAAAATAGATGTAAAGATATAAGTGTTTCTGAAATAAGTAAGTATCCAACTATTTTAAAAGATGTTGCATTTATTGTTCCTAAAGATTTAAAAGCAAGTGACCTTGTTAAAGAAATAAAACGTTTTGGTGGAAAATTATTAAAAGATATTTTATTATTTGATAAATATGAGGGAGAAAAACTTGAAAGTGGAATGAAATCTTTAGCTTTTAAATTAACTTTCAATGATATGAATAGAACTTTAACTGATGATGAAGTTATGGAAATATTTAAGAAAATCATCGATGGAGTAACATCAAAATTTAAATGTCAAATAAGAGACAAGTAGGTGATGTAATGAAATTAATGAATTTAAAAGGAACTTTTGACTTTTTACCAAAAGAGCAAGTTTTAAGAAATGAAATAATTAATAAATTGCGTACTAACTTTGAAAAATATGGATATTTACCTCTTGAAACTCCAATTTTAAATTATTATGATTTATTAGCTTATAAATATACTTCCGATGCTGAAATTTTAAATGAAGTTTATAAACTTAAAGATCAAGGGGATAGAAATCTTGGACTTCGTTATGACTTAACTGTTCCTTTTTGTAAGGTAATAGGTTTAACTAAAGATTTACGTCTTCCTTTTAGAAGATATGAAATAGGTAAAGTATTTAGAAATGGTCCTGTAAAACTTGGTAGAAGTAGAGAATTTTATCAATGTGATGTTGATGTTCTGGGTATTGATAATAGATTTATTGAAGCTGAACAAATTTTAATGGCAATTAATATATATAAAGATTTAGGAATAGATGTTGTTGTTAAATACAATAATAGAAAACTAATGACAGGATTAATTCTTGAATCAGGTATTTCTAATGATAAAATTGAAAGTGTAATTGGAGTAATTGATAAACTTGAAAAAATAACTCATGAAGAATTAGTAATCGAATTAAAAAAGATAAATATTTCTAGTAAAGAAATAGAAAATCTTTTAGCAAACTTTGAATATAATTTAGATGAATATCAAGATAAATTTAAAAATACAAATAACACTTATCTTCAAGAAGGAATTAACGAGTTAATAGAATTAAATTCTTATTTAGAAAATTTAGAGATAATTTCATCATGTAAGTTTACTCCAACTTTAGCAAGAGGTTTAAGTATATATACAGGTGTTGTTTTTGAATTTTATGATAAAGAAAAAAGAATCTCTTCAGCCATAGGAGGAGGAGGACGTTATAATAAAATCATTACAGATTTTATGAATAATGGAAGTTTGTATCCTGCTATTGGGTTATCTTTTGGACTTGAACCAATCTATGCTATTTTAAAACAAGAGATAAAAGAACAATCTTTAATTGATATTTATTTAGTACCACTTGATACCAATATAGAATGTTTAAAATTAGCAACAACTTTAAGAGAAAATGGTTTTAAAGTTTTAATTGAAATGAATAAGAAAAAAGTAGGTAAATGTTTTGAATATGCAGAACATGAAAACATAAAATATATTAGTATCATTGGAAGTAATGAAATAGAATCAGGTCTTCTTCGAATAAAAAATATGGAAACAAAAGAAGAAAGGGAAGTTAAAATTAAAGATTTAGCCGAATTTTTACAAAAAGATTGAATTTTTTATTGACATTTTAAGACAAAATATAATATAATTCTATATGTCGCTTGACGATAGAATTATTTTGGGGCATTAGCTCAGCTGGGAGAGCGTCACGTTTGCACCGTGAAGGTCAGGA
>CANRJE010000007.1 GCA_947630865.1 uncultured Bacilli bacterium
GACGAGGTACCCCCCCCGAGGTTGACTATTAGTTAACTTAAATTTATAGAAATATTTGAAAAATTTATTTACATCTGTTGTTTTACCATAATATCCTTTTAAAAATTTTATAATCATGAAAACCTCACTTTTTTTTTTCTTTGTACCATTCTATAAATTTTTTTATACCTTCTTCAAAGGTAATACATGGTTTATATCCTAACAAGTCTTTTGCTTTACTTATATCAGCATAAGTTCTATCAACATCACCTGGCTGCATAGGCATTTTTTTAATTTTAGGTTCAATATTTAATGTTTTTCCAATTATATCAATCATTTCTTTTAAACTAATAGGATTATTACTTCCTAAATTAATTATTTCGTATACATCATCATTTTTCATTACATAATTACATGATTTTAAAATACCATCAACAATATCTGAAACATAAGTATAATCTCTTGAAGTAGTACCATCTCCAAACATAGGTATTTCTTCATTATTTAACATTAATCTTGTAAATTTATTAATTGCTAAATCTGGTCTTTGTTTTGGTCCATAAACTGTAAAAAATCTTAACATAATGATATTCATTTTATTTAATTTATGATATACATGTGCCATAACTTCATTAGCCTTTTTAGTAGCTGCATAAGGACTAATAGCAAAATCAACTATCATATTCTCTTTAAATGGTATTTCTTTAGTATTTCCATAAACACTACTAGATGATGCTAAAACTAAATTTTTAATATTATGAAGTTTGGCTTCTTCTAATATATTCCCTGTTCCTATTCCATTTACTTCTTGATAAAGAATAGGATTTTCAATTGATGGACGAACTCCAGCCATAGCCGCTAAATGAACTATAACATCAATTTTATTTTCATCAAAAATGAGTTTTATATCTTCTCTATTTCTAATATCTCCTCGATATAATTTATAGTTTTTATTATCTAAAAAAGATTTTACATTATCTTCTTTTATTTTTGGGTCATAGAAATCACAAAAATTATCAATCGTAATAACCTTATTCCCTTCATTTAATAATGTTTCTGTTAAAGTAGAACCAATAAATCCCGCTCCTCCTGTTATAAAATATGTTTTCATATTATTCTTTACCTCTCCAATTCATTCCAAAAAGATATTTTTTTCTGTCTTTTAATTTTACCTTTTTCATAAAAGATAACCATTCCAATATTTCAGGAGTTAAATCTCCAAATGCTGGTTTTCCATGAGCAAATTGATGAATCCAAATTCCACCATCATTTACATTTATTTCTATTAAAACAACTTGACCTTTTTCATCGATAGTCATATCCCAATTAAGTATTCCAACATTAGGTATATGTTCATGCATATCTATACATTTTTCTAATACTTCAGGAAATAATTCAATTTTTTTATTCTTAAATGTATAATTAGTATTTGGGTGCATAAGATATTCATCTTTAAATTCATTATAAGCTTTATCATGTAATTTTCCATCATCATCAATACCTACAAATATACCACCAGCATGAGCATTATCTAAAAAAGAACCATTTCTACCTATTCTCATTGAACATGGTACATTATAAATTTTATTTTTCCATCTATATGTTGTTATTCTAAAAGTATTAACACTATTTGGATATATTTTAGCAATTGATTCATGACATTTAATCTTTTCTTGTATTACAAAATCTAAACCAAATGTAGTAATTAAATCTTCTATTTTTAACTTTGAATTAATTTCAACATCTTTTTTAAAGTTTAATATTTTACAACCTATACCACTACAAGTATCAACAGAAATCTTGAAAAAAACTTCGCCTATATCATAAAGTTTTTTAATAACTTCATCTTTACTAATTATATTATTATCCGAATCCATATAAGTACCACATTGACAAGAAATTATCTTTTTAGGCATTTTAACATTTAAATATTCTTCTAGCATGTATAAATTATTTTTATCTTCTAAGAAATAATTCATACTTTTATCTAAATTCATAAATCTTTCAAATTCTGGAATATATAATAGTTCTGGAAAAAATCTTACATCAAATTTACCACTAAAAGCATAATTATGTCTATGCCAAGTATCAGGTATTTTCTTGCCATAATGTTTGATATAGAAATTATTAAGTTCTTTTTTTTCTTCTTTTGTTAATTTATAACTACTATAAATTTTAACTCTTCTAGAATCTTTAAACTTTTTTACTTCTTCATTCTTTTTTTTTATTCTTATATAATTATCAACAATATTTTTTATTAAATCATTCATATTTTATCCTCATTTTCTAGCATAAACTTTCAAAAATATTCGATAAATTACTTTTTTTAGTTTATTATCTATATAAAACTCTATCTTATTATTTTTTAAAATTATTCCTAGTTCTTTTATAAGTTTATTAAATTCATTAGATGTATAACCATCCTTATGTTTTACCTTTCTTACCATATATGAAAAATAAAGTACACTAGCTCTATATAATAAACTTTTTTTTAAACTTTCTTCTTTTAAATTATTATATAAATATATTAATATTTCAAGAGATTTATTTATTTTTTTAGAATTAATATCATAAGATAACGAAGAACCTTTGCCATCGTGATAGATTGAATAATATGTTTCATCTTCGTATTCGAAATTGTGGCATTTGTCTAAGTATAAGTATGTTGTATATAAATCTTCATAAATATTTGAATCAATAAACATATCAGCACTTAAAATGTCTTTTTTTAAAATTTTACTTCCTAAGCCAGGTCTTACAATATCATCAAGTTCAGATATATTATAAATACCTGGTTTCATATTGTCAAATCCTTTAATAATTGATTTATCATTACCTTCAATATCTTCTCGATTAAAAAATAATACATCAATTTTTTCTTTTTCAAACTTACTAACAATTCTTTCTAAATCTGTATCGTGAGTTATCCAATCATCACTATCAATAAAATAAAGCAAGTCACCTGTTGACTTTAAAAAGCCATATTTTCTAGCCAAACCTGGCCCACTATTTTTCTCATCATATACTTTTATCCTAGAATCTTTCTTTTCTAATTCTTTTAATATCTTTAATGAATTATCAGTAGAACCATCATTAACTAAAATCAATTCATAGTCTTGATAAGTTTGATTAAAAACACTTTCAACTAATTTTTTAATATATTTTTCACTATTATAAACGGGCACTATTACACTAATTTTCATACATATCATACCTTTATATTTCAATTAATAATTTTAAACACTAAATCTTTTAAATTGTAAAATCTAAAACATTTTTTTAATTCTGAAAAATTTCTAGGAACTATTTTATTTTTTATCATCAATTCAAAAAATCTATTATAGAATATTTTTTTTAAAACTTTATTATTATAATTATTATTTTTTGATAAAATATAGTCAATATCATTATTTACTTTAAGATGATTTTCTTTCGTAAATTTTTTAATTCCTCCAAATATAGTTAAACAATTAAATATTCTTTCATCATATTTACCAGTAATTTTTTTACTATTATTCTCAATTATTTTTTTTGTATTTTCAACGGAAACAGGATTTTCAGGAACATTTTTTTTATTATGAACACGATATTTTAATAAAATTTTTGGAACTATTCCAACATCGTATTCCTCAACAATTCTACTCCATAATTCAAAATCTTGAGCACGCATAAATTTTTCATTATATTTATATTGTTTAAATACTTCACTTCTACCAAAAACTGCTGGATGTACTAAAACTGACCTATATAACAATTGAATTTTTAATTGCTCTTTAGTTTTAAAAAACAATTTTAAAGTTGAATTATCTTCTTCAAATGATTTAGCATAAGATGAGCAAACCCCAACATTTGGATTTTTTTCTAAATATTTTATTTGCAATTCAAATCTATTAGGAAGACTTATATCATCACTATCCATTCTTGCTATATAATCACCTGTTGATATTTCAATACCTTTATTCAAAGAATAAGGTAATCCCCTATTTTTTTCATTTAATATTAATTTTATTCTTTCATCAGTATATTTTTTCTTTAAATATTCATATTCTTCTTTATTTCCATCGCAAATAATTATAAATTCAAAATTAGAATAAGTTTGATTTAATATACTATTTATAGCAGCATCAATCATATTCTTATCAGTTTTATAAGTTGCCATTATAACCGATATTTTTTTAAGATTCATTCTTACCTCCAACAACTTTTTTACTCTCGCTTAAATATGGAATAGGACCTGAAATACATAATAGCATAACTAAAAATATAATAGCTATAGAATGAAAAATTTCTCCTTTATAGTTTGCAATCAAAAGTGATACGATTAAAGCAATAGCAACTTCTTTGTGCGGTACTTCTTTTAAAATTAAGCAGAAAATAGAAAAATATAACAAACATACGTAAATTAGTCCACCTTGAAACAAATCATTTACATAACCAATATCTGATGTACTATATCCATATTTTGAAGCTTGACCACCATATACACGATATCCAATTCCAAAAATTAAATCTTCATCCTTAGGAAAAAATAAATGTTCCTTTAAAATCGCATAATTACCACTATACTCATTTTTAGAAATCAAAGTAACTGTTTCTTCAAAAAATCCAAAAATATAATTATATGTATGTGGAACAAATGTTTTTAAAGATATTATAGTTGTTAAAATTACAATAGTAATAACCCCTAAAACTTTCATAGTAAGAAATACTTTACGCTTAAAAAAGCAATAATATATCAAATAAATTAAAGATGAAACAAAAAATATTACCAATCCTGTTCGACCATTTAATAAAACTGTAATCATTATAAGCATACATTTAATAATCATTTTAAAATCATTTGTTTTTAAATATTGATTAAATAATATGGCTGCTAAAAAGCCATGATAAATTGGCGTTGAAAATGTATAATCAAAGAAAATTCCATATATTCTAGACATATTTATATATATATTTTGAATACTACTTCCTTTATAGTAAAAAGAATTTAAAGCTATTTGATGTAAACTAGGAAAAATAACCATTAATATACAAATTATTCCTTGAAAAACAGCCAAATTAACAACCATATTAAAAAATTCATTTTTATTCTTATCTTTATTAATCCAATTTGATAGTATATAAACATCTAGCATATAAAAAATTAACAAAAGGTTTTGAATAATTCTAGTATCACTAAAATTAACTTCTTTAATTCTTAAACAATAAATTAACCAACAATAAATAGCAGATAAAAGTATAGTTGATATAAATACTACATAATTCTTTTTTAATGTAATTTTTCCCTTTTTAAAACTTGCTATTAAGAGCAATATAGATATTATAGGTACAGTAACGTTATAATTATAAAGCATATTTTCTGATGTTGTTGGAGTATAAATAATATAAAACAAAATTACATAAATTAATATTTTTTTAAAATTTATTTTCATTATTTCTCCTTCTTTAATTAATATTTTTTTCTAAATATAATCTTTCTAAATAATTTGCTACTTTCTTTATATCGTATCCTTTTTCTATTATATCTTTGCTTTTGTCATATCTTTTTCTAGAAGATTTCAAAATTGTTTTAGCCCAATACTCTTTACTTTTATCTAAACTAATATATTTAACCTCACCAGTTACATTAGCTTCTTTTGGCACATAAGAACTGGCAAAACAAGGTAAACCATTAGTTTGTGCTTCAAGTAAAGAAATACCAAATCCTTCATATATTGATGGAAAAACAAAATAATCCATGGCACTATAATATTTTCCAACATCATTTTGACCTTCTAATAAGAGCACATTTGATTTTAAATTGTTTTTTTCTATCTCAAGTTCAATCTCTTTTTTTGAAGGTCCATCACCAATCAAAAGCAATTTAGAATTAGGTTGTTGTTTTAAAACTTCTGGTAACATTTGAACTAAAAACAATTGATTTTTAATTTCATCAAGTCTTCCTATATGACCAATTATAAGACAATTATCATTTATATCGTATTTTTTACGAATTTTTTTTCTGTCTTCATTATTAAATTTAAATTTTTCAACATCAATTCCATTTTTTAAAATCACAGCATTTTTACTTTTATCATCGAATAAATAATCAGCAGATGCTTTAGAACAAGCAATAAAATCTGTTGCATATTTACTAATTTTCTTTTTTAGATAGTTTTTATAAATTTTTCTTAACCCTTTATCAGAAACTGAATTTGTATGTGCATGGGATATTATAACAGGAATATTATTTTGATAAGCAATCTTAACAATTAAACCAGATAGGTGACTAAAATGTGTATGAATAATCTTATATTCAGGATAATTTTTAAAAAAATTATTTAAATTTTTGGAATATTTAAAACAGCCAACTTCAGTTATATGAGGCATATAATAAATTTTTCCACCCATTTTTGTTATTTCTTCATCATATACTCCTTTAGAATTAAGTAGAAAATCAAATTGTACTTTTTCTCTATCAATATTTTTATATATGTTGATAAGTAAAGTTTGAATTCCTCCCAATTCCATTTCTCTAAGTATATGTAATACACGCACTTTATTCATAAAAATCAGCCTCCTTACTATGTTGCATAAAAACTATAGAAATCAGAATAATCTTTAATAATAAAAAATCAATTGTTTTTTTGGACTATTGAAAATTATCATAAAATTTTATCATCATCTACTTTAATTTTAATTTTTCCTATTATAGCATCTGCTTCTTTTGTAATCGTATGGTCACAAGAACACGCTGGAGTGAATGTTAATTCACCAAAAATAATTTTTTCTTTTGTATTGTATAAATCAACTCTAACAAAAGGAAAATCACTTGATAAATCTTCAGAAATTTTTATCATTTCATTTAAATTTTTAGGTTTTTTACATGTCTTATTACTATTATAAATACTTAAACCATATGGTAATTCATTCCAATCGGTATCATAATAATCATATTTTGTTTTACCATGCATACCTCTTTCAGAACATACTACTATAAATTTGACCTTGCCATTAAAACAATAAAATTTATAATCTGTTGGCATTTCACCTTTTTTATCACATAAATATTTCTCTATGATAATTTTAGGTTTTATTTTAGTATAATGAAGTTCTGTAGTTGCACAACCATATTTCTCTTTTAACCAACTATTTACTTTTTTTTCTGCATTTTTTATATCAAAACTACTTTTATCTTCACAAATCAAATTATAAGCACAACCATGATTACACTTTAAAGCAAATTTTTGAGGTAATTTAGAAAAATCAATATCATTAAAGTTATCATAAACCCCATATAATTCATTTAAAATTGAAGCATAACCTTTGCTTTCTATATATTCTCTAACTCTATATTTATCGGCACATTTAATCACTAGTTCATCATTAGCATACTTATTTAATTTTAACCATGTGGCTTTTTCATTAAATGTTTGAGGATTCTTCAAATTAGGAAATTTTTTTATTCTAATAAAAAATAATATTCTCGAACTTAAATTTGGAGAAATTTTGGTTAATAATTCAAAAAATCTTTTTCCAATATAAATAATTTTGCTTTTCATATTCTTCTCCTTACTGCATTAAAACAATAAAAGCAAAAATTATAAAAACTAGCAAAAATATTTAAATGCTCAACATTCCGATACAAGTTCCACGTTCTCTTTAAAGCTGTTAGTTTATTAGCTGATAATGAATTATTACATCTTCTATAATAAGCCATTATTTCATTTAACCCATAAGCATAATCAACTTTTTTTAGTACTTTCCACCAAGTAGCTGTATCTTGTCCTCTTCTAACATCTGGCATATAAATATCATTTTTCGATAATTTTTGCATATCAAACATAACAGTTGATGTCCAAATTGTTGTATTTTTTAAAGCTTCTTTATAATTTATTTTTAAAGGTATATAGACTTTCTTACCAGTCGGAACTCCTTCACTTGTTGCAAATTCATAACCAGTAAAAGAAAAAGCACAATCGTGTTCTTTTTGAAATTTAATTTGTTTTTCAATTTTATCTTTTTCCCATAAATCATCAGCATCTATGAAAAATATAAATCTACCTTTAGATTCTTCAATTCCTTTATTTCTAGCAATAGCAGTATAACCTTTTTTTTTCAATTTTATTAATTTTATTTTTTTAGGATATTTTTTTACATATTCCTCAATTATTTTAACACTATCATCTGTTGATAAATCATCAACCAAAATCAATTCCCAATTTTTATAAGTTTGATTTAAAACTGTTTCAATTGTCTCTTTTAAAAATTTACTAGCATTATAAACTGGCGTTACAATACTTACTAAATCCTCTTTCATAATGCTATTTTTTCCTTTCTTGCTTTTTTAAATTATCTTTTAATTGTTTTATTTCTTCATCTATACCAAACTTTGATATTTCATAACCTTCTCTTTTAAATATTGTTTTAATAGTCATGAAAATTACTTTCATATCCATTATAAATGATAAGTTTTCTATGTATTTTATATCATAATCAATTTTTTCAAAAACTGATAAGTTGTTTCTTCCAACAGCTTGAGCAAGTCCAGTTATACCCGGCCTCACTTTAACTCTTTTCTTTTGATGTTCTGTAAAGTTTTCGTAATATTCTGGTATCCATGGGCGAGGTCCAATTAAACTCATATCACCTTTTAAAATATTAAATATTTGAGGTAATTCATCTAAACTAGTTTTTCTTATAAATTTTCCTAACTTAGTTACCTTATTTTCTTCTTCTAAATTGTGAACATCATTTGCTGCTTCCATACTTCTAAATTTATATAAATAAAATTCTTTAGCATCTTTACCAGTTCTAATTTGTTTAAATATGGCTGGACCTTTACTTTCTATTTTAATAGCAATGCCAATTATTAATAAAGGTATTGCTAGTAGTATTAATAATACTATGCTTATAAAAATGTCCATAATTCTTTTAATGTATTTGTACATATATACTACTCCCTTACAGTTATTTATTCAATCTTTATCCCATTAACTATCTTATCAAAATTTAAAACTAATAACTCATTTACATACTTTTTATCTTTAACGATACTTAAAAGATTTTTATCAATTCTTTCTAAGTGATAATCATGATTAGATCGATGAATATCACTAGCTAAAATATGAATTTTATGAGCTTGTAATAATTTTTTTAAAGTTTTAGCTGCATTTCTTCCATATTTTCCATATAAACTTAAATAGTTGCCTTGTAAAAGAACACCAACTTCTAAAAATCTATCAATTTTTTTAATATCTTTTTGAATATATGTATATCTTTCAGGATGTGCAAGTATTGGAATATATCCATGTCTTACAAGTTCAAACATTATATCAAGAGCATTGATAAGTTCATTTGTCATTGGAAGTTCTACTAAAATATACCTTGTATTATTAATTGTCATTATTTTTTTATCTCTAATAAGTGCTATTATATCTTTATCAAGAAAAACTTCATTACCTAAATATAGTTTTATATTAATTTTTTCATCTTGTATTCTAGTTAATAACTTATTCATCAATGTCTTTTTCTTACGATTATTAGCATTATACAAAGTATCCTTTATATAATGAGGGGTTAAAACTATTTCAGTTATCCCCTCTTTTTGAGCCTTTTTTAAAATTTCAATACTTTCATCAAGCGAACGTGCTCCATCATCTATTTCCATCAAAATATGCGAATGCAAATCTTTCATTAAACATTTCCATAATAGCCATAATAAGATGCATGCTTTTCTCTAGACTTATTAACAATGACACCTGTAATTTGACTATTTGCTTTTTCAAACGCTTTTTTGACTGTAGCAAGAGCCTCAGTCTTTGTTTTATGACTGGAAATAACAACAATGTTCGCATCACTTAATTTTGATAAAACTAAAGAATCTGATAAGCCAATTACTGGTGGGCAATCTAAAATAACAACATCATATATTTCTTTTAAAACCTGAAGCAACTCTTTATTTTTTGATGAACCTAAAAGTTCAATAGGATTAGGTGGAGTTGAACCATTAGGAATTAAATGTAAATTTTTAATGCCAGTTTTTAAAATATAATCTTTAAGTTCAAGTTTTAATGGATCTGATGAATATGATGAAGCATTAGTATAATTTAAAATTAGATTTGAATATCCTTTGGTAGCATCTTTATTAACATTAAATATTTCATGTTGTCTTCCTTTTCTAAGATCACAATCAATTAATAAAACTTTTTTATTATTTTGAGCATAAGCTGCGGCTAAATTGGAAGATACAAGAGACTTTCCATCACCAGGTTCAGGTGAAGTTATTAAAATAACCTTTATCTCTTTATCAATTGCTGAAAATTGCAAATTAGTTCTGATTGTTTTTATAGCTTCCGAAAATTGTGATTTTGGATTATTATTAATTAATAAGCCGCCTTTTTTTGTTTTTTTAGAGTCTATATTAATATTAGCCATTTGTATCACCTACCTTAGGAATAACTCCTAATACTGTTAAATTAAATTTATCTTCAATAATGTCAACACTTTTAATAGTTGTATCAAGATAAAAAATTATAAATATAATTACAATTCCAATTAATGCTCCACCCATGAAATACATTGAACTTGAAGTTTTAACATTATAAGGTGAACTTGGCAAATTAGCAGTATCAACAACTGATAAATTTTCAACTTTATAAATTTTTTCAATTTCTTTAGAGAATACTGAAGCAACTTCATCTGCTATTCTTTTGGCCTTTTCAGGAGATTCATCACTAACAGAAATTCTAATTAATTGAGTGCCTGTTACTGTTGAGACTGTTACTCTTCCAGCAATAGCTTCTTCACTTATATTTAATCCTAAATTAGTAATTACTTGAGATAAAACTCTTCTACTTTTAACTATTTCATTATAAGTTGCAACTAACCTATCATTTAAATTTAAATCATTCTGAGTAACTCCAGTATCCTCATTTTTATTAACCATTACAAGAGAAGTTTCACTTCGATATAATGGATTAGTAGTAGCCTTTAAATATATATTTCCAGCCAAAACACAAACAATTATTGAAATTACTACAATATATATTTTAGATACAAAATAAGATAACAATTCTTTTAAATCTAATTCTTCCATTTTAAATCCTTTCTTTTGATATTTATTTTTTTTGCATAATAGCCAATAATAATTGTATCATAAATAGAAAATTTATCAAGTTTTAATTAAGATTATCTTTTATTTTCTTTTGTTTCAATATCAACTTTTAAAACTAAAGCAATACTTGATATTAATGTTAATAAATAAGAACCTCCATACGATAAAAATGGCAAAGGTACACCTGTTAAAGGCATTAAACCTAAAAGACCTCCAAGATTAATAATAATATGTAAAAGAATATACCAAAATACTCCATAGCAAATTAATCTTCCACATGAATCTTTACTTCGTTTAGCAATTAAGAAAATTCGCCACAAGACCAAAAACAATAAGATTAAAATTCCAATTGACACCAATAAACCTAATTCTTCTACAATAATCGCAAAGATAAAATCCGTATATGGCTCTGGTAAATATAAATATTTTTGAGTACTATTACCAAGTCCTTTTCCAAATAATCCCCCATTATTAATAGCAATATATCCATTACAAACTTGATTTCCCGTTGAATAAATTCTTTCACAAGGATTTAAAAAATTAAATCTTTCTAATTGTCTATCAAATAAAATTTTTACTCCATTATTCATTAAAAGTAAAAGTCCAAAAGCAACAATTACTATAATTCCTATAACACTATTTCTTTTTATTTTTTTCTTAATTGGTAAAGCAAAAAACATAAGTATAACTATACTAAGATATAATATTGTTGTACCTAAATCTGGTTGCACTGCGATAAGTAAAGCTGTTCCAAATGCTAATATTAAAGGAAAAATAACTTTTTTTAAACTTTTACAATTTTCTTTATCACTATAGTATGATGCAAACCAAAAAATTGTTATAAGCTTAGCAAATTCACTTGGTTGAATAGTAATAGGTCCAAAGTTAAACCAACTTCTAGCACTATTGGTAACTTTACCATAAACAAGAACACCTGCTAATAATCCCATAACAATAAACATTAATATGGAACTTAAAACCTTATAACTTTTCGTATCAATCTTTAAAATGCAAAAAGAAAAGATTAAACTGCCAATCAAAAAGATAAATTGCCTTATGAAAAAGTTATAGGGACTTTTAGAATATTGCATGTAACTTGTGACGTTACTTGCTGAAAATATCATAACAAGGCCTATAACTGATAATATAAGAACACATATAACTAGGCATTTATCAAGTTTTTTTAGCATATAAATCATTCCTTATTTTTATATAATATCGTCTATATCATCTGATGCAATGCTTATTACATCACTAGAACTTGGAGTATCTGCTTCTACCCCAACACTTTCAACTGGAACATTTAAATTTGCTCCTATTTTTTCCATATTAGGATTTTCTTCTACATTAACTGTAACTTTATCTTTTTCCTTTTTATCTTTTTTATCTTTAGTTTTTGGGTCTTTCTTTTTCTTATTTCGAATAACAAAGAATACGACAGCACCTATTAATAATAAAATAACAATACTTATTATAATAATCAACAATAAATGACTTTTCTCTTCTTTTTTTTCTTCTTTTATAATATTAATTCGATATGTTTTATTAACTTCATCATTATAACTAACTTTAATCTTGATAATTGTTCCATTTTCAAGGTTCATATTACCTTCAATTTCATATTTAGCATCAAGATTAGCCGTTTTAGGAGTAATATCTAAGAAGTTAACATCATTTTCAATCGTTAAGTTATATTCATATTTATCAGGTTTAAAATCTAAATCATATCCAGCTATTGTTAAAGATTCAAGATTAGCTACTGTATCATCTTCTCTTTCCAAACGATTAACTTTAACTACATACGTTTTTGTATTACCATCATTTTCAACTTTAATAGTAATTGTATTATTACCAAATTCTAATTTTTTAGGATTAGTAATAGTAACTTTAGCATCAGAATCAACAGCAACAGCTTCTACTTCTAAAGCTTCAACACTTTTTAAAACTGTAACTTCATATTCATAAACTGTACTTACAAAATCAATACTAGCACCTTTTATAGTAATACTTTTTAAACTAGCATCTTTTTCTTCACGTTTCGTAACTTTAATTGTATAAGTTGTATAGTCACCAGACTCAGATTTAATCTTAATTTTTACTTCCTTAGAATCTTCTAAAAAATCATAGCTAATTTTATTTTTAGTTGCTCCTTCAATTGTTGCTTTAGCATTATTAGGAATTGCTTCTATATCTAATTTTGTACTTGCATGACTAACAGTTGCTTCATATTTTAAAATGTTTTCTTTTAAATTTACTGTTTCTCCATTTATAGTCAATTTTTTTAAACTACCATCGGTTGATTTAGAAGTTTTTGTAATATTAAAATTATAGGTTTTCTTAGTTTCACCATTTGTTACCGTTGCTGTAAAAATATTTTCTCCTTCTTTAACTGTTTCATCTATACTTTCTGGAGTAACATTAGCACTTTCATCATTTTTTTCATAAGTTATTTTGACACTATTAACGTTATTGTTTTCTATTTTATAAAGACAATTATATTCATCAATACTAGATTCCTTTACTGTACAAACAACATTCTCACCATTTACTTTAATATTTTTTAAAGTTGCATCACCTGGCTCTGCCTTTACATTAAAAGTAATACAAAATAAAACTAAAATCAACCAACCCTTTACTAACTTTTTCATAAGCACCTCTATATTCTGTATTCATTATAGCAAAAAAAAAGACTATTTTCAAGACGAGAATTAAAAGAAAGAGAATAATTAATCGAAGAAGTCATCAAAAAATTCATCATCACTTACTTCTTTATATTTATTCTCTTCTTTAACTTCCATATTTGGTTGAACATTTTCAGAAATGCTCTCTTTACTTTTCTCTTTAATTTTATCAATTAGTTCATCAATATTTTTTGGATTAGCATTTTCTTCTTGAATATTATCAGTTGGACTCGAAAATTTAAAATCATCATCAGAAAAACTACCAATAAAATCTTTGAAAGTAGTTGGTTCTTCTTTCTTAGTATCAGTATTAGAAACTTCGTTAAAATTATTATCAACTACTGTATTTCCATTAAATGAATTTGGTGCTGCCCTATTAATTATATTATTATTATTTAGACTGCTATTTGAATTAGAAATCATATTATTATTCATACTATTAAATTGATTATTAAAATCATTAAAATTTGGTTTTGAATCAACAAAATTATTTGAAATGTTTTCTACTCTATTCAAGTTAGTATTTTGATTAGATTCTTTATTACTATAGAAATTATCATTTATATCATTTGGTTTATTAATTTCTGTTTCTTTTTGAGCAGCTTTTTCTTCTTCTTCCAAACGTTTTTCTTCAGCTTCAATCTCAGCAATTTTAGCATCTAAATTCTTCAAAATCTTATCAACATCAATCTTGGAACTGTCACTATTAGATGTATTATCGGAAATTGTGTTTTTAGGTTTATCATCAAATAATCCTGGAAAAGGAGGTTTATAAAATGGGTCACTAGAACCAAATGGAGTTGATGGAAATCCGCCTCCAAATCCACCTCCACTTGGAAATGCCCCAGGGAATCCACTTCCAAATGGACTACCTGCTGCTTTTTTCTTTTCTTTTACATATTCACGAACATCAAAGACTTTAACTTCTTTTCTTTCTCGTGGAGCAATATTAGCAACAGAAGCCATTTTACAAGGTCTTCCCCAATTCATTTTATAATCAGGTGTTAATTTAGTTTTAAAAGGTGCCATTCTTAAACGTCTAATAATAACTTCATTCATTTTTAACTTTTGAAGATCACTTATCGTTATTAAAGGTCTAGTTTCTTCTTTTTCTTTTTCATCTTTTCCTGTTTTAACCTTAATTTCCCCACACATTTTACTAATTTCTTCAAGGGCTCTTAACTCTGTTGAAATTAAATATATCATATTGCCACAGTTACCTTTTATTGTCTCAGCATTTTGTTCACCATATACTTCATTTAATTGAGCAAAATTTTGAATAATCATTGTAAAACGCATTTGTCTACTTCTAGCTGCCGTTATCATTGTTGTTACATCTTTTAAAGGTGGCATGTTAGCAAACTCATCTAGTAAAAAGTTAGTTCTAATTGGCAACTTCCCACCATTACTTTGAGCAACATCGATTAAAGTTTCATAAACTTGTTTAATTAAAATCGTAACTAAGGAGTGATAAGTTTTCTTTTCATCTTGTATTACAACAAAAACAGCTGTTTTTTGTTTTCCTATATCTTCGATTGAAAAATCACTATAAGATAACATTTCAGATAAATTAACTCGAGATGCAAATAATTTAATCTTTTGCTTAAAAACCGCCAAGATACTCATCTTTGTATCATTAGGAGCAAGAATTGTACTTGATGCATTTATATAAGCAGGTCCATTAGGATCTTTTCCATTAAAATATTCTTTAATGTATGTACTCCCACCTATTTTTTCTTCTCCAACAGTTGTCATTAAACTAATACTATTAAGATTAATTTGATCTTCTGTTGCATCTTCAAATAAACTTAAAGTTAAACCTGAAAAATAATCAGCTGATGTTTTTTCCCAGAAAGGGTCAGCATTTTTATTTGATTCATCATACAAAATATTTAAAGCTAAATCATCAAGCAACTCAATTGCCTTATCTTGATTACCATTTTTCCATAATTTATAAGGAAGAGTTAAAGGATTCCAAGCATTACCACGCCCAGGATCTCTAAAATTTAAAAGAATTATTTTATAACCCTTAGATCTTAACATATTGCTTTTCTTTTCATAAAGTTCACCTTTAGGGTCTGTAATAATCATTGATTCCCCATGTTTTGATAAAAGTTCTATCATTGGATAAATAATTGCTGTTGTTTTACCACTACCAGTAGATCCAATTACTAAATTATGATATTCACTATCATCAACATATATTTTTTTACCGTCGTTAATTAAAGCAATACCAGCATAATCTGATTTTGATGCTAAAGGGTCAACTAATTTTAATTGTTTTTTCATATCTTTAGCATCACACCATTTTGAGAAACCATCTGTTTTCTTTTCAGTTGTAAAACCTAAACCTTTATCAAATTCAAAGAAATAACTTTTACAACTTAAAAGAAGAGCAACTAATGCAATAATATAAAAAACTATAGTTGACATAATTAAATCTCCACTAAAAGCTGGAAAAGGATTTAACCATGTAAGTTCTCCTGTTGATGTTAAACTAGATAAATTTGCAACTGCAATAGCTACAACATAAAGAAGAATAACACAAACTATTAAGAATTTTTTCATATCATCAGCATCAAAGCGTAATTTTAAATTCATTTTAGCATCTCCTATCCTTCAATCCTATTATTTAATTCACTTTTCTTTTTCAAGTTCATAACAATAGCCAAAATAATAATTACTAATAAAATCAATATTCCAACTGAAATATATATATATAAATTATACACGTAAGTTTTATTTTTATCAAATGTTAAATTTATTTCCTTATCAAGCGTTTCAAGAGGAATTTCCCAAGTATAGGTATTAGAACTTTCATCATAAGAATCAGCATTACTATCAGTTACTACATAAGGAACTTTTATATTTAAAGCAAATTTTTCAATTTCATATTGATCAGGAATTTGATCGTATTTTATAAAGCCACTTGCTTTAAGAGTTATCAAATTATCTTTTTCTATCGTTTCAAAATTAGTAAAATACTGGTCTTTAAAAATTGTTTTATCTGTAAAATCTTTAACTGTTGAATAATTTTTTGTAGCAACAACAACGGGATAATTATTTTCTTTAATAGTTTTATAAGCATATCCATTACTTATTAAAGTTTCTTTTCGATTTAATGAATTTAACATATCATTGACAACAGTTGTAGGTGAATTTTTTCCATAAATAGCAAAGAAATCAGGAGTTCCTGTCATTTTAACTTCTTCTATTACACTTAAATCCTTATTGATTGTAATATTGCTAGTAACATTACAGCCAGTTACCAAAAACAAAAGACATAATATAATAACTATTTTTTTCATATTTTCACCTTTCTTTTATTTTTTAATAACAATCTTTTTCTAAATTATGACAATGGTGTATTTTTTATAATAACATAGAAGCCTGTTTTAGATTCCTTAGCAACAATATCATTTAAACTAAACCAACCAGTTGCACGATTATGATTAGGATCAACAACATAAACTTCGCCTTTATCATTAACTTGACTTATAACAACATAATGCCCTCCACCTGTAAAATGACCAGGTCCCATATGAGCAATAGCTAAAGCATTACCTTGCTTTAAAAGTTCAACCAATCTATCACCATTATATTTACTTACATGTTCATATCCATAGTTAAATTTACTAGCTACTTTACTAAAGAAAGAAGTCATTGTTCCACTTATACCATAACCGCAATCCCCAGTACTTTTAGCCATATCACTAAAATAAATTGGGTTATATTGTCTATCTCCTGTGAAACTTGATATAACAATAGCAGCAGATGTTACACCACAACCAGATGAAGCAATAGTTCCATCATTTCTTCCACAAAATGATTGATGATAATCAGTCTGACTATAATAAATAATATTACCATCAAAACTACCATTACCATAACTAGCATCTTCAACATATATTCCTTCTTTAATATTTATAAGGTCAAAATCACTATAATATTTATTTAAAATTTCTTCATAGGTCATACCATTTCTTGAATCAGCTAAAGCTTCTTTTTGACCCATGCAATTTCCACCTTTACAAAGAGAAACACTATCGTAATAATTACCGCCCTTAAGGTCATCACCACTTTTAAATGTTGCAGCTGTTACACCTTTTCTTACCATAACAACGCCAAAGATTTCATCTAAAACTTCATCCATAAAAGCATTTTGCTCAGCATTCCAAGGTTGATGATGCCCACCAGATGAAAAACGATCTACTCCACTATAAGCTGTTCCAAATTCATTGCCGTTTTTAGTATAGGTACAACCATTTGTAACATCACAAGAAACTAACCTGCAATTTCCACTTGGAAAATTAATAGATTCAACTTGTGGATAAAAATCTACATAAAAACTTCCAAGCATATACGTTAAAGTTGCAACCGTAAAAGCTTTAACTCCCTCTTTTTCAGCCTCATTTAAAGAACTTCTTCCTAGTTCCCCTTCAACTGCACCTTTTAAATAATCAGTTAAACTGAAATATTCTGGATAACTAGTACCAGCATTTATATTTCTTCGATTAGAAAATACAGTATTTCCACGTTCGTTTTTCATTTTATCATAAGGAGTTTCACATGTTTGTAAATATATTTGCATACTATCGGATATAAAATTTCCACCAACTTTTGTTAATAATCCTTCTTTTTCTAATTCGTAATAATCAAATATTTCATCAACTAATTTTTTTCTTGTTTCATAAGTATTATCTGTTAAAAAGTCCTCATAATAAGTTTTCAAGAAATCACTTTCAATTAAAGTATTATAAAAACTTCCGCCAACTTCAGTATCAGCCCTATAAGTTCCATCACTATTTTTTGTAACCATTAAAGCTGCAACTGTTTTTATACTTTTAGAAATTTCTGAATAATCAATACCACTATCACTATCTGATGAGTCTGTATCATCTTTAGCTAACTGATCTAATCTATCATTTAATTCTTCTTCTGATAACTCTTCATTATCATTATTTGTATATAAATCACTATCTTGTTCATTAGTATAACGATAAACTAAAACGGCATGAAGTAAAAGTTTATCTATAGTTACATTATATTTTGATTGGTATTCTGCAATTATTCCTTTTTTAGTACCATCCGAAGAACCATCAATTGCTTCATTATATTTAATTTCTGCTTCATGATTTTTAGTATCAGTAACAGGATAAACATATTGTGGAGTTTCTGATTTATGTGTAAGTAAACTAGCTGCCGTTGCTAAAGCTGCTCCAGGAAGAGCTACTCCAATCATTATTACTAAGAATACAGCTACTATTGGCGAAAAAATAGCTGAAAACAATTTAATAAGTTTTTTTATTTTTAAAACTTGCTTTTTCTCTACATCGATAGGAGATTCTTCTTCATTTTCTGTTACATTATCATCAGTATCACTTTCTTCTTCTTGACTAGATTTTTCTGTTTCTGATACATTATTGCTTTTTCGTCCACCAAAAAAGCGTTGTCTTAATCCACTGCTTCGTCCTCTAGTATTTAAATTTCTAGAACTATTTTCAGCATTAAGATTTTCTTTTTTGTTAGGATTAACATCTTTATTTTGAGAGTTATTAGAAATTGAATTTCTAGCTGGACGTCTTAAACTTCTTTTATTTTTTTGAGGAGAAGCTTGTTTTTCTTTTGAAATTGTAGAGGGAGCACTCATATTATTTAATTTTTTATTAGCATGTCCTAAAACTCCATTATTGGAAATTGCATTACCAATACCTTTTTCAATATTTTGTCCTATTCCTGTTTTTGAAAATTTATTATAAATATGTCCTGCTCCTACAATACCAGTTGCTTTAGCTCCTTTTTCAAGGATAGTATGAGCCGTTTTTTGTCCAGCTTCATTTTTTTTATTTTCCTCGTTCATTCGGCTCACCTCCCTTTACTACTTATTTTATAAACCTCCACCAGAACCAAATGAGTCTAATTCATCTTGCGTTACAACAACATCAATTTGCATTCTTTTTGAACCACAAACGAAAAGGGCTTGTCCTTGAGTATATCTTTTTATATTTTCAATTTCATTTTCATTTAAATCAACTAAATGTGATAAATCTTCTACTGCTTGTTTTCGAAGTTGCATTATCATGTAATAAGAAGCATTATCAAATATTGCTTTACCTTGAACAATAACATCAGGATCAGAAAAATCACTAGGTTGTTGTGTAATTATAATTGTTCCTGTATTGTACTTTCGACTTCTTCTTTGAACTTGAGCTAAGAAATCAGCTCCTAACACATTCTTTCCACCAAGTAGAACATGTGCTTCATCTACCATTAAAATAGTATCTTTGTTTCTATCAAGACAAAGTCCCCAAGCAAACTTTAAAATATTGAAAAATAAAGCATTCTTGATATTAGAATCTTGATTCATTAACTCTTTTATATTAAATACAATATAATTACTGTTACGTTTAATTGTTGTATAACCATTAAAATAATAACTAAGTTCTCTTACAAATGGACGAATTTTAAGTTCTAGTCGTTCCATTACATCACGTTCATGCGTTTTTTCAGTAAGTGCTAATAATCTTCCTTGAATTGTTGCATATACATCACTAAAAGTTGGAAAATCTTGACTTCTCTTACTAGCAAAATTGGTTTGAAAATTAATTTCAAATCTTTCATACGTATCTTGAACTATTTCACTAAACAAAGTTTGAACATCTTCTTCAATATCAGGATAGTAGTATCGCATAAAAGCTTTTAAAAATTGAAGAGTTCTTGTTAAAACGGTATGTCCAAGTCCTTGACTAATTTCTTCCTCATCAACATCTAAAATAACTTCTAGAGGGTTAATCATACCAAACGTTCCACCTTTACCAAGGTCAATTACATCTCCACCATAAAGTCTGGTCATTTCTTCTAATTCATTTTCTGGATCAATTGCAACAATTTGACAACCATTACGAATATGTCCTCGAAGTAAAAGTTTAGCTGCTGTTGATTTACCAGAACCAGAGCCACCTAAAATAATCATGTTAGCATTATTTCGATTTGATTCTTTTCGCATTTTATATAAGAATTGATTGAAAAGAATTATACCTCCTGAAAAATCTATACCAATTAAATTTGATAAGCCTGGATCTTTTATACAATCAAAAACAAAGGGATACATAGCTGCAATTGTATCAGATGGAATCGGTGTTCCAATTCTTTGTTCAATTTTTTGTTTAGGAAAAATTGGTAAAATTGACTTAAATAATGTCTCTTGTTCAAATCTTAAAGTAACTGCCCGAAGTTCCATAGAATCTAAATAATTTTTTATGTTGCTCTTTTTAAGCTCTAATTCTTCTTTAGTATTAGCAGTAACCATAATATGCATTTGAAAATCAAAGATAGTTGATTGATTAGCTGCAAGCATTGAAACAAAATACTCTAATGATTCAAAGTCTTGTCTAATTCTTTCTTGCATCGTTCTATCTTTTTCTTCTTGATATCTCTGTTTATAATCAGCAATTTGCTTATTAATCATTTTTTGAAGTAATGAAAATGGTACTGGAATATGTTTAATTACAACTTTAATTCCTGATATATTTGTTAAATCAGCAAGATAACCAGGTGTTATAAATTTAGGATAAGATATAACTGTTAAAATTGTTGCATATTTATCGCTTACTCTAAAATCACTTGGGTTAAATTGAAGTCCTTTAGGGGCAATTTCACTTTTAAAAATACTCATTCTGCCACCACCGTTCCGAATTCTGTTTTTATTCCACCATTTAAGAAGTTATCTAAAATTGTTCTTAAATCATCATTAGAAGTCTGACTAGAATTAAGTCCACAAGTTGCTAAACTACTAATAATTAAACGAATTTTCTTAGCTATTTCATCAGGATTTTTTTCTTTAAATAAAATGTAATATTCTGTATCAACTACTTGATTATTAATAAACATATTAGCTTTTTGTATATCTTGTGAAATTATTTTCATTTGAGCTGGAGTAGTTGCATTTTGAAGCATTAATTGAAGTTGAGAAAGATAAACGGAAATATCAACTGGTCTATCGGCCGAGATCATCCAAAATTCAAAGTTTAAAAGATTGTAAAAATTTCTCATAGCTCCTATTGTTGCTTCCTGTTGCAATGGATCAAGAATAAAGATATTTTTTGGTTGAATCTTTACTCCTGTTACTTTTTCGTTATTAGGTAAAATAATCATACCATTGGTAATACTTCTAACATTTATCCAATCCTCAGTATAAGGTGACGTTGTTTTTTTAGGAGGCTGTTTAGAAGCACTAGTTTTATTAGGGGCATTATTTATCTTTGAATTCATAACTTGCACACCATCCTCTCCATTCATATTTTTGACGATTTGTATAAAATGCAATAACTTCGCCAATAGCTACTCTGATATTATGGTAATTTGGAAAAGGAAAAACCAACGCAACAGCAATTAATCCTGGTAAAACACCTAAAAGTGCTGTTGTATTATCCATTATGTTAAAAGTTGTCATTATAACTAGAGCAAGTAAAGTAATTCCTATTCCAACTAATAAGATTACCAAATCAACTGGTTGAAAAAGACCAAAAATCAATTCTCCTCTCTTAGTATTGGCTGGTATCAAAAATTGACCATTTCCCATCTATATCACACTCCCTTTTATTATTTCTTTCCACTATCTGCTTGTTGGAATAATTGTTGTCTATCAGCAGCAGCATTACTATCTTTATTAGCATAAGTAGATAATTCATCAAAACCAGTTTTTAATCCTTGTAAAACATCAGCTGTAACTTTACTTCTATCAGTCAAAATCGCTGTTAACTGTTCAAGTGCTACTTTATCATCAGAGCTAAGTTGGTGACTACTATCAACAGTACTATTAAAGTGCTGCCTAAATATACCTATATCGTTACGAACATTGTCAATATTTTTATAAAAATTCTTTTGAATATTTTCATAACTACGTACAACTCCAGCATCGCCTTTACGTAATAATTCAGACTCTTTTACATATTGAGCTTGTTTTTCAGCCAACTGTTTATTACTTTGCCATAATGCTTTGTCAGCGGCTGTCCAAGTTCTTCTTGTAACACCTGTTAAATTACCATCCATGTCATATTCATTAACTTCATATTCTTTACCTTCTTCACGATTAGCTAAAGCATAAACTTCTGCCAAAGACATTTTAACTCGTTTTTGATCTGCACCTTCAAAATTCAAATTAACTTTACTTGGGTTATCCATCATTTTACCAAGACCATGTTTAGCCATTGAATCAAGTCCTGAAAATAAGTCATTATAACCACTATAACGTGATTGATAAAATTCATTACGTGAAGGAATACCAAGTCTCTGTCTTCTTCTATCTTCACGATAATCTCTTCTTGTATAAATTCGATTACCTTCTTCATCTCTAGCACTAAAGGCAACATCTTTTCTATAATTTCTTCTATTACGAGCTTCAATTGCTGCTCCAAAAGTATCATTTCTAATATCTTGTCCACTCTTGCCTTGAGCAACTGCTCTTAATAGTCTAGCATTAGCACTAGCAGCTCCAGCTACACCACTTCCTAAGGCTCGTAAACCCGCAAATTTTTTGCCTTGAGATTCAAGTCTTTCTTTTTGAGTTATTCTATTGGAACTGAAAGTATCAAGCATAGCTTTAGAACCACGTAATAATGAACCAGCATCTCTAAAGATTCCAGAAATACTTCCTCCCTCTTTTACTCCTAACATGTCAGAAATAAATTTAGGTGCTTCTTTCACAAATCTAATTAATGCTAAAATAATAAATAATGTAACTAAAACATATCTAAGTCCATTATTACCTAATTTAGAATAGATAAGAGCTAAATTTTCCCTTTTAAATACTTCTAAGAAAACAAAAGCTACAAAGAACACAACAATTAAACTTGCAAATAAATCCAAATATGTTTTTATACTTATATCAATCCAATTTTCAAATGTTTGCTTTGAAGTTTTCGGGTCAACATAACTAGCAATCGGAATTGGAGCAATAAATTCACAAATAGCCAGTTTAATAGCACGAACAGCAACCGATATTGCAACGCCAACCATCGTTAAAAGTAAATATACTCCTACTGCTGTTGAAATTACCATTCGATACGAATATTTATATTGATTTTCATCATTACTACAAGAATCTTTTTGTGTTAATTTAGAAACAGCCGTTGGTACTGAAACTATCTCTGGTACAACCGTAAATGTATTTGTTAAATTATTACCCGTTCCAAAAATTTCCCCATGATCACAACTAGGATTATCGTAATCAAAGAACGCTAAAAAAGTTTGGAAAGCCATTCTCTGTCCAATACTATTCAATTGTTCTGATGTATCACCATTAAGATCTACTGAACTTGCTAAAACAATTTTAGGAATTACTGGAATAACTTTGGATTGAAGACTTCTAGCAAAATCAAAAATAGAAGGTACTAAAAATATTAAAGCCAAAGATATAACTACTCTTTGAAGAACATTACCAACACCTTGTTCTTTATCGTCCATTTTATCTGGATTTACTAATATTTGAACAAAAGATATAATAACTTTAAATAACATTACTAGACCTAAAATTAAATAAATTCTTTTTGAAAAATGATCAATTGTTGAGTCAGTAAAAATTTGAACATTAGATAAGTCAATAATAAGTTGAAAAACACTAGATAGCAAAGAGTATACAACTATATCTAATGAACCAAAAAATGTTCTAAGTAAACCCATCAACATATTAACCACCTCCAAGAAACCCCTATAATATAATAAGTATATCATTAATGACAAATAAAGTAAATAATCTATATCGCTTTTTTATCGTTTCATATTATAACTTTATAATTTAATTTTGTAAAGAAAAATTGTCCAAAAATGAAAAAAAGCAGAGAATTTCTCTACCTTTTATTTACTTTTTCCCTCTTTTTCTGGTTCAGGAAATAACCCCATTTTTCTATAATAATTCATAGCTTCTTCTCTAGCTTTATCATCTTTATTCGTTTCAGATGTCATTTCATAAGGTTTATATCTATTTATATCTTCAAGTTCTGGAGTAGTTAAAGTTAAATTGTATTTAGCTTTTAAATCTTCAATTTCTCGTTGATAATTTTTAATAATATGTCTATCACCAACACGGTCAGCAATGATTTCAGATTTTTGTAATTCTATTACTCTATCCATTGCCCATTTTTTCATATCCTCTTCTTGATTAGAAGCATCATAATTTGCTTCAATTTCTTTTATTTCTTTAATGTATTCAGCTACAATATCCATTCTACCTTGACTAGTAGCTACTTCTTTCGCTCTATTCAATTCTCTAAGACGTCTAGTATTATTCATTGGAAGACCACGATCAATATCTTCTTGTAATTCTGCAATTTGAGATTCAAGGTATTGTTTTTCTGAATCACTACTTACTAAAGCTAAATTAGCTTTTAATTGTTGCATTAATTTTGTTTTTGAAGTAATGATCATTTTAGTATTATAACCGTTTATAACTTCTTGTCTTAAATCAAGAATTTCTTGAGGTTTACTAATATTCATATTTGGATATTTTTTAACTTCATCATCAAATTTTTGATTTAAATAATTTAACTGTTTTGAATCCAAATTATACATATTTTCAGTATTTTTAAGACTACGAACACGACCTTCAATTAATGAAATACGTTCCTTAGTAGCATTAATAGCACTTTCTCTTTGATTATTATTCCAAAAATTTAAACGATTATTTTCAGTAGCAAGTTCTTTATTAAGAAATTCTAAATCAGCACCATTTTTTAGAGGATTAAATCTTCTAACTTTATCCTTTAGTTCTTCAACATTTAATTTATAATTTTGCATTTCATTTTTGGATATTGTTCCTTTTGAAAAATCTGCCATTTTTGAAGTCCACTCTTTAACAGCTTTATCAAGTTCTTCTTTTAAAGTTTCAAGTTCTCCTGTTGGCTCTCCTACTAAAGCTTCTTCTTCTTTTTCTGCTTCAGGTTTTCCAGTCATAATTTTGTCCAAATCAACCTCTCTTTCTGGAGCTCCTTTTGTCGCTTCAGCGTCTTCCCTTCTTTCTGAGTGTATTGAAGGATTTGCTGTTCTTTTTAGCATAGCTTTTTTTAATTTATTTCTTTTCACAAGCCAAGATGCAGTCTTAGCAGACACAGTTATAGCAGGAAGGGCTCCAAAAATTACAAGTGTAAATGCTGGAGCTGAAACAGAAGCAGAAATTGCAAAACAAACAGCACTAGCTAGACTTAACCATACACTCGCATTAGAAACTCTCTTTTTGAAACTTTTCCAACTATCTGATAAACTTTTTTTGGCCTTTCCTTTAAGTTTTTCTACTTTTCTCTCATCGTCTTTTTTATCTTTATCTTTTACTTCTTCTTTTTCTTTCTCTTTATCTTTTTCTTCCTCTTCTTTTCTAATTGGTGCAGCTGGTGCAGGAACAGCTGAAGGAGCAACAACAGGTGCTTTTGGTTTAAGACTTTCACCAAATGCTAAAAACTTCTCAACCTTTTCACGTTCATTACGACCTTCTATTTTATTTTTTTTATCACGAAATGCGGTACTTGTTCCCATAAGACTATTAAGTTGCTCTATTTTTTCTTGAAATTCTGGTCTACTCATATTTACAGCAAGCCAATCTTTAACTCTTCTCTTACTTGCAGAACCAGGCATTTTTTCATACTCTTCATAATTTTTTACTGTTTGTCCTGCTCCCTTTTGACACGCTTCTTCTAAAATTTCATTATAAAGTTTTATAACATTATCATCTGATTTATTCATACTAACCCTCACTCCTTTAAATCGACAAGATTATATCATATTTCTTTGATATTGTCAATTCAAACATTATTATTAATTTAATTGTACAAAAAAAACTATTTTATTTCAATAGTTTTTACTATTTTATTTCAATAGTTTTTTTATCTTTAGTATCATCACTTTTAATAACATCAATTATTAATACTCCATCTTTATATTTTGCATTAATTTTACTATAATCAACATTACCTATATAAAAATCACGTTTATATACACCATAAGTTCTTTCTCTTTTTATATAGTTTTTGTTATTTGTAGCTTCTTCCTTTTTACTCGCTAAAACTGTCAAGTACCCATGATTAAATTCCATTGATAAATGATCTCTTTTAAATCCTGGTAAATCTATTTCTATATGATATTTATCATCTTCTTCATAAATATCACATCTCATGTAACCATCATTATTTTCTATATCTTCAAACATAGTATCCTCCCTTAATAATATAAATAAATTTAAAAATTTTATACTAATCTTTTTTATTTATAATAAATTCTCTAAGCATTTTTGTTAAAGCTCTTTTTTCAATACGTGAAACATAACTTCTTGAAATATGTAATTTTTTAGCTATTTCTTTTTGAGTTAACTCTTCTCCATTATTAAGTCCATACCTATA
>CANRJE010000008.1 GCA_947630865.1 uncultured Bacilli bacterium
CATAATTTCATCCTCCTAGATTAATTTTATCAAATTTTGTATAACTTGACTTATCTAGTTTTTATTATAAGAGTCTTCCTTAATAAAAAATACGTTAAAAAGGATAACATACTTTTTTTAGAAAGTAAATCTTTTTTATTTTTAAGAAAAAATGTCAACTAAAAATTTTGTTTTAATTTTTTTTAATCTTTGGGAAATAGGAGTTTTCCACAATCGGTGGATAAGTGATATTCACAATGTTAATAAAGTTATCCACTACAATGTGTAAAACTCTTAATTCTTTTGATATTAAAGGATTCTATATGTGGATAAGTTAGTGGATAATAAAGTGGAAAACTTTTTGGGAAATAGTTATCCACATAGTTTTCCACCGTTTTTTTGTGGAAAACTACAAGCTTATTCATTAAAAATAGTTTACATTTTACACTTGTAACAAAATTCTTTTTACCTTAGAATATTATGACAAAGATGAAAGATTATGTCTTTAAGAAAAAGAAAAATAATTCACCATAATAGTGAATAAAATTTTTAAAAAAAATCTTCTTCTTTGACCTTTACTTTTTAAAGTAAAATAGGTAGAATATAAATACCAAAAATACTAATAAGGAGGTGGAGCGTGAATAAAGAACTTTTATGGGAAAAGTTCTTAAATGAAATACAAAAACGAGTTAATTCCATGGTGTATGCTGCTTGGTTTAGCAAAACTTCTTTATTAGATTTAAAAGATAAAAAAGCTTTAATTTTAGTTCCACATCAAATCTATAAAAAACATTTATCTGATAGTTATCTTGATTTAATCACAAATGTTTTAAATGATATAGTAGGAGATATTGATGATGTTGAATTTATTTTAGAGGAAGAATTAAAAAATCAAGTTGAAGAACAAGCTAAACCTATTGAAGAGACTATAGCAAAAGTTACTTCTCCAAAATTTCATCATGAATCAAATTTAAAACCAGAATATACCTTTGATACATTTATTGTTGGTGAAAGTAACGAAGAAGCACATTATGCAGCTTTAAAAGTTGCAGAAAGTCCAGGACTTATATATAATCCTTTATTTATATATGGTAATAGTGGTCTTGGTAAAACACATTTAATGCATGCCATTGGTAATTATATTGTTGAACACTCGGATAAAAAAGTTTTATACGTCACAAGTGAACAATTCATCTCAGACTTTTCTGGTATTGCTAGAAGAGAACCATCAGGAGACGATAATTATAGCTATGCTGAATTTTTTAAAGATAAATATCGTAATATTGATGTATTAATCATTGATGATATTCAATTTTTAGCTGGGACTAATAAAACGCAACAAGAATTTTTCCATACTTTTGAAGATTTACGAAATGATAAAAAACAAATTATTATATCATCAGATAGATCTCCAAATGATTTAAAACTTTTAGAAGATAGACTAAGAACCCGTTTCAGTTGGGGAATAACTGTTGATATCTTTCCACCTGATTTAAAACTTCGAATTAATATTCTAAGAAAAAAAATAGAAGGAGCAAGAATTGATAAAGATATTCCTGATGAAGTTTTAGAATATATTGCTTCTCATATGGCTAGTGATGTTAGACAATTAGAAGGAGCAATTAATCGATTACTTGCATGTTCTGCTATGATGGGAGGAGCAGATATAACTTTATCATTTGCAGCAGATGCTTTAAAGGATTCTATAAACAAAGGAACTAGTGAAAAAAATAATATCTCAAAAATTCAAAAAATTGTAGCTGATTATTTTCAAATATCTGTCGATGATATAAAAAGCAAAAAGAGAAGTTCCAGTATTGCTTTTCCACGACAAATTGCTATGTTCTTATCTCGTGAATTATTAAACGAATCATTTCAAAGAATTGCTTTAGAATTTGGAGGAAAAGATCATACAACTGTTATGCATGCTTGTAAAAAAATTAAAAATGATACTTTTAATAATAAAAATATAAGAGATACAATTGAAAAAATAAAACAAAATATAACTTAATTATTTATCCACAAAAAAAGTGTATAAATATCAAGAGTTTTTTGGAGTTATCCACATATATTGGTGGAAAACTTAAGATTTTTAGAAAAGAAAGAACTAATTTTGATAAATTAAAAATAACCAAATTAACTCAATGTGGAAAACTAAAAGTTATTCACTAAATTATTCACAACTTTTCCACATATAAAAATCTTCTTAAAAGCTTATCAAATAAAGAAAATCTAATCTTTTCCACCAGTATCCACCGTATTATTATTACTATTATATATATAAAATAAATAAAAAAGGAGAAAATATGAAAATAAAAATTAAAAAAGATTTATTATTAGAAAATTTAAATAAAGTTGCTAAGGCTTTATCAACTAAAAACTTAGTACCTGCACTTGCAGGAATAAAATTTGATTTAGATAAAGATGGATTAACATTAACAGCTTCTGATAATGATATTACCATAAGAAGTTTTATTCCATATCAAAATGAAGATATGACTATAGAAGAAGAAGGAAGTATTATAATACAAGGAAGATATATCTTAGATATTGTAAGAAAACTCCCTGATAATATGATTAATTTAGAAGTTTTTGATGAACTTAAAGTTATAATATCAACAGAAAATAGTGAATATAATTTAAATGGTATAAATAAAAATGAATATCCAAACATTAATTTAGAATTAAATAAAACACCTATTTTAATTAATAGTAAAGTTTTTAAGGATTTGGTTAATCAAACAGCTTTTGCTGCTTCAAATGATGAATCTCGTCCACCTCTTACAGGTTTAAATATTAAAATAGTAGGCGATATCTTAGAATGTAATTGTACTGATTCTTATCGTTTAGCAAGAAAAACTATAAAATTAGAAAATAATGTTGATACAGATTATAATATTGTGATACCAAGTAAAAATATAATAGAAGTCTCTAAATTATTAGCAGATGATGATAAAGATATTGAGCTTCATATATTTAACAATAAAATATTATTCAAATATGAAAATGTTTTATTCCAAAGTAGACTTATAAATGGAACATTTCCAAATACAACCAATTTACTACCAAAAGAAAGTATGTTAAAAGTAGTTGTAAATGTAGCTGATTTATACAATGTTATCGATAGAGTTAGTATTTTAACAAGCGATAAGGAAAAAAATGTTGTAACACTAGAAACTAGTGGGGATACCTTAACTATGAAATCTTCAAGTGCTGAAATAGGGCGTGTTGAAGAAAAAATGACTATCAAAAAAGATAAAATAGATGATATAACCATTTCTTTTAGTGCAAGATATGTAATGGAAGCTTTAAAAGTATTGGATCAAGTGGAATGTGAAATATCATTTGTAGGAGAAGTAAATCCTATTATATTTAAGGGGTTAGGAAACGATGATTTAATTCAACTTGTTTTACCAATTAGAACATATTAAAAAGAAAATTTAACTAATTATAAGAAAAAGTTAGTTAAATTTTTTTATTTTTCAACTTTTTTCGACAAAATACAACAAAATTCGACAATAAGATAGATTATTCTAACAACCAAATTTAAGTTTTTTCCACCAAATTGTGAATAAAATTTAAATTTTAGGTTGGGGGTGATAAGATGAAACATGAAGTAGATTCTTATGAAATTAACAAAAATACTTATGCTATATTAAATTATGATGATGAATTTTCAAAGATAGTTGAACATAAACACGATTATTATTTATCTAAAAAAACATACGAAGTAATGGAAGATAGTTGTGAGTATTATGGAAGTACATTAGATGGTCGACTTAAAGGAACAAAAATGATTCTTGGTAGTAATTATAAATTACCTATTATTGTAGAAGAAAGTAATGATATAATCTTTTTTCCGACAAATGGTTCAATGAATGAAAAATGTTCTTGGATTTCTCTAAATCATGTAAAAAAATATGAAAATGTCAAAGGATATACAAAAGTAACTTTTACTGATGGGAAATCAATTACATTACATGTTTCGAAAGAGTCTTTTGAAATGCAATTATTAAGAGCATCAAGACTTCAAAATTTACTTAGAAAAAGAACGATGTAAAAAAAAGACTTTGTAAGAGCAAAAAAATATAGAAAAATGTCTAAAAATGTTATTTTGGGTTGTTTTAGCCCAAATTTGTGTTATAATAGAGTAGCAAGTATAGGTATATTAACCAATATAAAAATTTGTTTTTTTAGGGTTTTTGTGGTGTTTTATGAGATTAAAGAAGATAAAATTGCTAAATTTTCGTAATTATGATGATATAGAATTAGAATTTTCTCCAAATATTAATATCATGATAGGTGAAAATGGAGCAGGAAAAACAAATATTTTAGAAGCTATATATGTGCTATCACTTACAAAGTCTAATCGTTATGGAACTGATTTTGATTTAATAAAATCAGAAAAAACTAATGCAAAAATAGAGGGTGAAGTTTTATATGATGATTATTCTAAATGGTATCAAATAGATATTGATAAGTCTAGTAAAAAAGTCTATATAAATAAAGCACCTTTAAAAAAAATATCTGAGTATATAGGTTCATTTTGTGTAACAGCCTTTTTACCTAATGATATTGAAATAATAAAAGGTGCACCTAGCATTAGAAGAAATATTTTAAATATTCAAATAGGACAACTTTATAATAATTATTTAAAATATATGAATGAATATAATAGTCTTTTAAAGATGCGAAATGAATATTTAAAACGTTTAAACATAAGTGCTCTTTCTGACATTAAATATTTAGATATTTTAAACTTAAAAATGCAAGAAATAAGTGTAAAGATTTATTATTTTCGTTTTTTTTATGTTTCGGAAGTTAATAAAATTATAAGTGGTATTTTTAAAAAAATATCAGGTCTTGATGGTTTATGTCTTGAATATGTCAATAATTTAGGAATAGATACCTATGATGAAGAAAAAATAAAAAATATACTAAATACGAAATGGCACGATAATTTAAATAAAGAATTAATGCAAGGTATGACTCTTTTTGGATTACATCGCGATGACTTAATATTTAAAATAAATGGTCTTGATGCTAAGATTTATGCGTCTCAAGGACAACAAAGATTAGTTGTAATTGCCTATAAAATTGCAGAACTCTTAATTTTTCAAAAAATAAAAGGTGAGTATCCAGTTTTACTATTAGATGATGTGTTCTCAGAAATTGATATAAAAAAGAGAAATAAAATAATAAAATATTTAAATAAAGATTTACAAGTAATAATAACAACAACGGATTTAGCTGAAATAGATAAAGAATTAGTTGAAAATGCTAGAGTATTTAATATAAAAAAAGGTGTTATAAAAAATAAAGGTGGTGTAAGAAATGGAAGAAGAAAAAGTGCTTGAAAAATATGATTCATCAGCTATCCAAGTTTTAGAAGGCTTAGAAGCTGTTCGAAAAAGACCTGGTATGTATATAGGAACAACAGATGTAAAAGGATTGCATCATTTAGTTTGGGAAATAGTTGATAATTCAATTGATGAAGCTTTAGCTGGTTACTGTAAAAATATAGAAATTGTTATTAATAAAGATAATTCTATTACTGTTAAAGATGATGGAAGAGGAATACCTGTTGATATTCATCCGAAAACTGGTATTTCAACAGTTGAGACAGTTTATACCGTTTTACATGCTGGAGGAAAATTCGGTGGTGGCGGATATAAGGTATCTGGTGGATTACATGGAGTTGGTGCATCAGTTGTAAATGCTTTAAGCTCTTGGGTTGAAGTAAACGTTTATAAAGATGGTAAGATTTATAATATTCGTTTTGAAAATGGAGGGCATACTGTTTCTCCACTTCATGAAGTAGGAACTTGTGATATAAACAGAACAGGAACAACGGTTTCTTTTAAGCCAGATCCAGAAATATTTGATACAGATATCTATGACTATGAAACTTTAAAAACGAGAGTTAGGGAACTTGCCTTTTTAAATCGTGGTTTATCTTTAAATATAAGAGATGATAGAGATTTAGAAGATACAACTGGTGAAACTTTCATGTATGAAGGTGGAATAAGTGAATATGTTCGTTTTATAAATCAAGAAAAAACGCCTCTTCATGAAGATATTATTCACTTACAAGGCGAAAAAGATGGAGTATTTTTTGAAGTTGCTATGCAATATAACACATCATATAATTCAAATATTTATTCCTTTGTTAATAATATTAATACCCATGATGGAGGAACGCACGAAGATGGAGTTAAAAGAGCTTTAACAAGAGTTATTAATAGTTATGCAAGAAAAAATAATATTTTAAAAGAAAAAGATGAAAATTTAAAAGATGATGATGTAAAAGAAGGACTTACAATGATTATTTCTTGTAAGCATCCTAATCCTCAATTTGAAGGACAAACGAAAGGACGTCTTGGAAATAGTGAGGTAAAGAATTTAGCTGATAGTGTTTTTGCGGAAGGTTTTGAAAGATTTTTACTAGAAAATCCTCAAGAAGCGAGAACTATTATTAGTAAAGCAACGTTAGCAAGAGATGCTAGAATGGCTGCCAAAAGGGCCAGAGAAGCAACTAGAAAAACGGATTTAACGACAACGAATTTCTTTGGAAAATTAAGTGATTGTAAAAGTAAAGATCCAACAATATCTGAAATATTTATAGTCGAGGGAGATTCAGCAGGTGGTAGTGCCAAAAAAGGAAGAGATGCTATGACTCAAGCAATTTTACCACTTCGAGGAAAAATATTAAATGTTGAAAAAGCAAGACTAGATAAAGCTCTTGGCAATGAAGAAATAAAAACAATTATCACAGCTTTTGGAACAGGAATCGGAGAATACTTTGATTTATCTAAATTAAGATATGACAAGATTATTATCATGACCGATGCCGATGTTGATGGAGCACATATTAGAGTTTTACTATTAACTTTATTTTATCGTTTTTTTAAACCAATTGTAGAAGCAGGACATGTATACGCCGCTCAGCCGCCACTTTTTAGAATTATGCATGGAAAAACGAGAAAGTATGTTTTAGATGAAGATGAAAGAGATGCTTATTTAAATTCTTTACCTGATAATGTCCGTTCAAGGGTTGAAATTGCTCGAATGAAAGGTTTAGGAGAAATGGATGCCGAAGAGTTAAATGAAACAACTATGGACATAAATAAGAGAATTTTAAGGAAAATTACAGTTGGAGATTGTGTTGAAGCTGATAAGATTTTTGAGAAACTTATGGGTGATGATGTAGAACCAAGAAGAAAATACATTGAAGAAAACGCTCCGAGTGTTATGGATCTTGATATATAGGAGGGTGTATGGAAAATAATGATGATTTAGATGAGTTATTAAAAAGAGCTTCTGAAGATAGTGAAACTAATGATCTAGAACAAGAGGAAGTCGATAATAACTTAGAAGAAGAAATTAAGACTGATTTTAAAGGTGGATTTCATGAACCTGATAAATTAACAGAAAACAATATTGTTAAAGAAGTTTCTGATTCTTTCATGTCTTATTCTATGAGTGTAATTATTTCTCGTGCAATTCCTGATTTAAGAGATGGGCTAAAACCAGTTCACAGACGTATTTTATGGTCAATGTATACATCAGGATATACACCTGATAAACCACATCGTAAAAGTGCTAAAACAGTCGGAGAAGTTATGGGTAATTATCACCCTCATGGTGATTCTTCAATTTATGAAGCCATGGTAAGACTTGCTCAAGATTTTAATCAAAGATATACATTGATTGATGGTCATGGTAATTTTGGTAACATTGAAGGCGATGGAGCAGCAGCTATGCGTTATACAGAGTCTCGTCTTTCCAAAATATCACTTGAACTTTTAAGAGATATCAATAAAGAAACTGTTGATATGATGCCAAACTTTGATGAAACCTTAAAAGAACCAACTGTCTTGCCATCAAGATTTCCTAATATTTTAGTAAATGGTTCGATGGGAATTGCTGTTGGAATGGCAACTAATATTCCACCTCATAATTTAGGTGAAGTAATCGATGGTTGTATTGCGTATATTGATAATCCTGATATAGATACATTAGGATTAATGCAATATATCAAAGGTCCAGATTTTCCAACTGGTGGTATAATTCTTGGTAATTCGGGAATTAAAAAAGCCTATGAAACTGGGCGTGGTAGTATAACCATAAGAAGTAAAGCAACAATAGAAGAAGGTAAAAATCATAGTACAATCATAATTGATGAAGTACCATATGGAGTAAATACTTTAGAACTTAAGAATAAAGTAGCAGAACTTGTTCATAACAAAGTAATTGATGGAATAGCTGATTATCATACAGACTTAAAAGATGGAGTTAAAATCACGATAACTTTAAAACGTGATGCTAATCCTCAAGTTGTTTTGAATAATTTATATAAACATACTAATTTTCAAATTACGTATGGCATAATTTTCTTAATGATTGATGGTTTAACACCAAGAACTTTAGGTTTAAAAGATATTATTGCTAAATATATTGACCATCAAAAAGAAGTTATTGTAAGAAGAACGCAATATGATTTGAGAAAAGCCGAAGAACGTGTTCATATCTTAGAAGGATTAAAAATTGCTCTTGATAATATAGATGAAGTTGTTAAGATTATCCGTGGTGCAGAAGGCGATGACGATGCAAGAACGAAGTTAATGTCAAGATTTTCTCTTGATGAAGTTCAAGCAAATAGCATTTTGCAAATGCGTTTAAGAAGTTTAACTGGGTTAGAAAGAGGTAAAGTAGAAAGCGAAATAGCTGATCTAAATATCAAAATAGCTGATTATAAAGATATTCTAGCAACTCCTGAACGAGTATTAAATATCATTAAAGAAGAAATGTTAGAAATTAAGAAAAAGTATTCTGATGATAGACGTACAACAATTGATATGACAGCTATTGATTATATTGAAGATGAATCTTTAATTCCAGTTGAAAATACTTTAATTGCTTTAACAAATAAAGGTTATATAAAAAGAATGTTAGTATCTGAATATCGTACACAAAATAGAGGTGGTGTAGGTATTAAAGGTATGACAACTAACGAAGAAGATTTCGTTCTTAAAATGATTAATGCTGAAACTCATGATTATATATTATTCTTTAGTAATCGTGGTAAAGTATATCGAATGAAAGGATATGAAATACCAGAATTTAGCCGTCAAAGTAAAGGATTACCAATTATTAATTTATTGGCACTTGAAAAAGATGAACGAATTAATTCAATAGTTTCTTTAAAAACTTCTGAGGATATTTATAAATATTTATTCTTTATTACCAAAAATGGTGTTGTTAAGAGAACAAAGCTAGAAGAATTTGATAATATAAGAAATAATGGAAAGATTGCTATTTCTTTAAGAGATGATGATGAATTAATTTCTGTTCAAAAGACAACAGGAGATAACGAGATTATTATTGGAGCTACAAATGGTCGTATGGTTCGTTTTACAGAAACAGAAATCCGAATTATGGGAAGAACAGCAAGCGGTGTTCGAGGAATTGATTTGGGTGAAGATTTTGTTGTAGGCGGCGAAGTAATAACTCCTGATAAACAAGTTTTGATTGTAACAGAAAAAGGTTATGGAAAGAAAACACCAATAGATGAATATCGTTTAACACATCGTGGTAGTAAAGGAGTTAAAGCTTTAAATGTAACTGAAAAGAATGGTAATTTAGTAACCTTAAAAGCTGTTCAAGGCGATGAAGATGTAATTATGATAACTGATGCTGGTATTGTAATAAGAATTTCTCTTGAACAAGTATCAACTTTACGAAGAGCAACACAAGGAGTAAGATTAATAAATTTAAAAGAAGAACATAAAGTAGCAACAGTTGCTGTACTTGAAAAAACAGAAGAAGATGATTCTTCATCTTCTGAAACTGTATCAGAAGAAAATGTTGTTGAAACAACAACTTTAGATACTGAAGAAACAATGACCTCTGAAACTAATGAAAAAGATTCTGAATAATAAATCAGAATCTTTTTTATAACAAAAAGCCTTATACAACAAGATTTTAAGGACTAATTTGATAAAAAAATAAATTTCGTTTTTCACGAAACTCTATATTAACCAAGATTATCTTAGTTACTTAGATAGTAGCACATGAACAAAAACGTTGTCAAGATAATTGACTATAAATTGACATAAAAAAACAAAAATAAAGGGAAAATATCTAATCAACTTTTATAAAAATTAAAAATATAGTAAAATAATAATTGATGTTAAAAAAATAAAAATCTTATGGAAGAGGGTGAAAATATGACAGAAGTTTTATTTGTATATGAAAATGATATTCCCTTTCTATATACTAAATCAGAAAATGGTTCTGTTCAAAAGAAAAGAATAGCATTAGTTGATGCTAATCCAGAAAATTTAAGACAAAAAAGAATTAGAAAAATACAAACTAACTATCCTGAACATTTAGATTATTTAGAAAAATACATTGGTTCTAATAGTCTTTCTAAAACTTTTCAAAATAATTTTTTACAAGAATTAAGTAATCCTCTTGATAATTCTAATTTTATAAAAAATCTTATTCAAGATATTCATTTAAATCGTGGTTTATCTGATATTAGAAGCCTTTCTTTAACGAGACCTCGTTTTATTCCTTTAAATCCTATTAATATTCATGATTTGCAATATATAGAAGCCAAAATAATGGCCTACTTTATTAATAATAATTCATCCATAATACTAAGAAAATTAGGTGATAATAGAGAAACAGAAAACTTAATAAAAACATTAAGTGAAACTGAAAATATTTCAAAATTTATACCTTATTTTGAAATGCCAACAAATGGTTATCAAAATTTTATTCATGAGCAAGAAATTAAAGTTAATGAAAAAACTTTTAATGTTCTAAAATCTATATTTGATAAACAAGCTAATCTTCACAATACTACATTAGGAGAAGTGAATGAAGATGAAAAAGTTGAAATTTATTTAAATATAAAGAATCAAAAAGTATTATATAACATTCTTGAAAAATATATTTATTTATGTATTTATTTTGGAATAGATTATAATTTAGAAATTAAGACATTAAATAAAGATTACGAAGGTAAAGATAAAGTAATTTTATATAGTGATTATAATACTTTACTAACAAGAATTCAGATATTAGAACGTATCGCATACGATAATCCTAAAATGCTTTTTGATGATTTAGAAGAGCCCCCACTTGGAACTGCTAAAATTGGAACAGGTTATTATGGAATAGGTTCTACGTATAACAATTTAAGTTATCTTGATAATTTTGATATATTGTCAGAAATAGCATATCTTAGAGTTTTAGCAAGTCTTTTCCTAAAAAATAGATTTAACTTTAAAAATGATATTTCTAAACCTATTCGAGAATTAATCAATTTAGATAAATTTTATTGTCTTAATAACAAAGTATTATTCGCAAATCAAAGTTTAGAAAGTATACGAGAATATTTATTAGAAGAATTAGATAAGTATCCATCTTTAAAAACACAAATAACAGAAGAGTTGAAAGAAATGGAAACCATAAGTTTTTTTCGTAACACAATTATAAAAATATTTAATCTAGCAAATATTTATAGTTTAGATAAAGATTCAAATGTTGCTGTTACAAAAGAAATGAAAATCTTTTTTTCAAATTTATCTCCAAAATTTTTAGAAAGAGAGCATAAATCAAGTTCAGAAGAGGTAAAAAAAGAAACTGAAAGGATAAATGTTAAATTAGAAAATTTCTTAAGATCTCCTGAAATACCTAGATATTTAAGATATCTAGAATCATATAATAATCATGCTAAAGAGAATAATGATGTCATGTTAGAAGTAAATGAAAAAGGAGAAGTAATACTTCCAATTGATACTTTATTACATGGAATTTCAATGTGGGAAATAGATGAAAACATTTTATTTGGTATACGAAAATTTGGAATAGTTGCATCAGAATTACTAAATAGAGAATATAATTCTCCAACTCTTGGCTGTGCTGATTTCTTTCATTTGAAATATCCAATGACTTTAAAAGAATATGAAGAATATTACCAAGAAAACGTTGATTATAGAAAATTAGTAAAAACAAATGGAGGACCAAATCCAATTTTAAATAACTATATTCCAACATCTAAAAACAAAAATTTAATGTTTATTTTACTTGGAAATAATAGTTCTGAAATAATATCTAATAATGCTTTAACTGATGACAAACCTTTTAATCAAAGAGTAAAAGAACGAATGAATGAAATTCCAGTACAAGCAAGATATGCTTATTCTATGGGTGAAGCATTAGCAATCCCTGTTGGAGTTCCTTCTAATTATATAGTAGGAATCATATTAGGAGGACAATATACAGAAGAAGAGCTAAAAAATATAAGAAAGATATTTCCTGATACTGCTATTATTTCTTATGAAGGAAAAGTTCTTTATGAAGGTAAAAGAATAGGTAAAACTAGCATAAATGCCATGAAATAAAAATATTCTTGAAAGTTTCATATCAATAAAAAATAAATCAACAATGACAATAATATAATTGAAGAAATTGCTAATATCATAAATTCCATCTAAAATGCTTGATTAAATAAAAAAAATATAGTAGAATAAGAACGTGCAATAAAAGAAATGGAACCAGGTCAGAATCGGAAGATAGCAGCCTTAACATAACTCTTTTATGTGCACTTTTATTTTAGGTGAAATATGAAAGATGAATATTATATGACTTTAGCCCTTAAGGAAGCTTTAAAATCTTATAAAAAAAACGAAGTTCCTGTTGGAGCAATAGTCGTTTTACATGATAAGGTTATAGGTAAAGGTCATAATTTAAAAGAAACAAAACATGATGTTTCAAGTCATGCCGAATTAATTGCAATAAAAACAGCCAGTAAAAAAACACATGATTGGCGACTAAATGAAGCGATTCTTTATATTACAATGTCGCCATGTCCTATGTGTGCTAGTGCTATTACGCAATCAAGAATAAAAAAAATTGTAGTAGGAGCAATAAATCCTGATTCTATAACTAAAGAAAGTACAGATATAATATTTGCTTTAAACACATCAAAACCATTAGTAAAAATAAAAGAAAAAGTTAAAGAAACTGAGTGCTTAGAACTCCTTCAAGATTTTTTTAAAAAACAAAGAAAAAAGGCAAAAAAGAATTAATTATTTGCCTTTTTTACATCATCTAATTTAGAATCAAGTATATTATATATATAAAAATTAACAGCTGTCAAAATCTTGACTGAAAATAAAAGGTAAAAATAAGTAAAACTCTTTCTTTGACAATAACTTTTGTTGTATAATATAAATAGTTAAGGCGGTGGTTCAATGGAATATCAAGCTTTATATCGTAAGTATAGACCTCAAAAGTTCAGTGATGTTGTAGATCAAGAAAATGTTTTAAAAATACTTACTAATTCTATTAAAGAAGGACATATTTCACATGCCTATTTATTTTCTGGCCCAAGAGGTACTGGTAAAACAACTATTGCTAAGTTAGTAGCCAAAACTATCAATTGTTTAGATTTACAGGAAGATTTTTCAATTTGTGGTAAATGTGAAAACTGTAGAGATATCGAAGCTAATAGCTCTGATATCATAGAAATTGATGCTGCTAGTAACAATGGAGTTGATGAAATAAGAGAATTAAAAAGCAAAATAAATTTAGTACCTAATAAATTAAAATATAAAGTTTATATCATTGATGAAGTTCATATGTTATCGATAAATGCTTTTAATGCTTTATTAAAAACACTTGAAGAACCACCTAGTCATGTTGTTTTTATCTTAGCAACAACAGAATTTTATAAAGTACCAACAACCATAGTTTCTAGATGTCAATGTTTGAATTTTACAAGAATAAAATCATCGTCAATTGAAGAAAGATTAAAAGAAATTTCAGAAAAAGAAAAAATAAAAATAACTGATGATGCTATTCATGAAATAGCTATGTATGCTGATGGAGGATTACGTGATGCATTAGGAATGCTTGATAAACTAGCATCTTATTCTTTAGAAGAAATAACAGCAGATGATTTTTTAAGAATTAATGGTTTAATATCAAAACATGATATCGATATTCTAATTGACCAAATACTAAATAAAGAAAATGGAAAAGTTCTTGAAACTTTAAATAAATTTGATGAATTAGGTTATGATTTTTCAAAATTAATAGAAAAAATCTTAGAAGAACTTCGAGATTTACTAGTTCAAGAATATACTTCTAAATCTAAATATAATCCCAATGACTTATATTCTTTGATTTTAGTCTTTAATGAAGCCTATAATTTATTAAAAGAAGCTGCTAATAGAAAAATAATTGTTGAAGTAAAACTTCTAATGTTTATGAATAATAATAAAGAAGTAGTAAAAAAAATAGATGAGCCTTTAAGTGTAAAAAAAGAAGAAACTAGAATAGAAACAGAACAAACTAATAAAATTATTTCCCAGGAAATAAATGAAAATAAAGTTGAATTAAAAAATGTTTCTTCTAAAGAAAAGCCTTTAAATGCTTATCAAATAAACGAAAAAGTGAAACGACAACGAATTGATAATACCTTTGCGTTAGCTAGTAAAGTTTTAAAAAATATGGCAATTGATAAATGGAAGGAATTATCTAATTATTTAACCGATGAAACTTATGCTGAAGTAGCTGGCCTTTTAAGTGATTCAACAGTTGCCGTTGCTAGTAATACAAATTTAATATTAACAGCTAAGTATCCTTCAATAATTGATAGAATATATACAGAGTTTGACTTGGTATGTGAGTTAATTGAAAAAATAATGAATTCTAAATATGCTATCGTTTTATTAGAAGAAAAAGAATTTACAGAAGAAGTAAAAAAATATAAAGAACATTTAAAAGAAAAAACATATTATAATTATCAAGAAGAAACAGAACCTTTTATAATTTTTCCTAATAAAGTTGAAAATAAAGAAGAAGTATGTTACTCTAAATTAGTACAAAAAGCCATGGATGCTTTTGGACAAGATTATGTGGAAGTAGAATAGAGGAGGATTATGAATATACAAGCGCTTATGAAACAAGCTCAAAGCTTGCAAAAACAAATGTTAAAAACAAAAGAAGAAATCGACAATATGGAGTTTACTGCAGAAAGTTCCTTTGTAACTGTTAAAGTAAATGGAAAAAAAGAAGTATTAAAAGTAACAATTAAACCAGATGATTCTTTTTCATTAGAAGATATTGATATGTTAGAAGATATGGTTCAAGTTGCTATCAATGATGCTTTAAAACAAGTTGATAAAGTAACAGAACAAAAAATGGGAAAATATGCCAATAGTATGCCAGGTATGTTTTAATAATTATGTATCCTAAAAGTATTAATAATTTAAAAGAGGCTTTCCGATATTTAAAAGGAGTTGGAGAAAAAACAGCTGAACGTTATGCATTCGAAGTTTTAGGAATGGACGATATTCAAACAGATTTTTTAAGTGAAAGTATCAAAAACGTAAAAAAGAAAGTTAAAAGATGCAAAATATGTGGTAATTTTACAGAAGATGATGATGTATGTCCTATCTGCAATGATACCTTAAGAAATAAAGATTACTTATGTGTAGTTGAAGATCCTAGAATGATTTCATATATAGAAAAACAAGGAATATTTCATGGATATTATCATGTTTTAAATGGACTTATTTCAACTCTTGATGGTATTAATCCTGAAGATATTCGTCTTGACAAGTTGATTAAAAGAATTGAAGAAGGTAATTTTAAAGAAGTTATAATTGCTGTTAAACCATGTTTAGAAGGTGAAATGACATCTCTTTATATCAATAATGTTTTATCAGGTATGAATCTTGAAGTATCAAGAATAGCATCAGGTATTCCAATGGGAGCAGATATTGAATACATTGATCCAATTACTTTAGAAAGAGCCTTTGATAATCGTAAAAAAATAGAATAAAACTTAATTTCTAAATCATAAATTTTTATAGGTGATTTAGATGATGAAAATAATTAAATATTTAAAAAGATTTATTTTGGGTGGATTTTTATTATACGCTTACAATATAATTGCCGTAACATTTAATATAACCATCCCAATAAATCTTTTTACTATCATAACCGTTGGAATTTTTGATTTTCCTGGTTTATTAGCCCTTATTTCTTTAAAACTTTGGGGTTTGTAGGAGGAATATGTTAGATGATTATAAAGATAATCAATTTGTAAATTATGCTAAGAATTTGAAAAAATATTTTCATGCCTATTTATTTGAAGTAGATAATTTAGAAGAAAATTATCCACTTATTTTGGCATTTGCAAAAATGATTATTTGTAAAAATCACTATAGCAATAATAAACAATGTTTAGATTGTAACATATGTCATTTGATAGATGAAAATAGCTGTGAAAATTTAAAAGTTGTTGAACCAGATGGAATATCTATAAAAAAAGAAGCTATTCAAAGTCTTCAAAAAGAAATGAGTTTAAAATCAACAAACGATTTAAATTTAGTTTATATAATTAAATATGCCGATAAATTAAATGTAAGTTCAGCTAATTCTCTTTTAAAATTCATTGAAGAACCAGAAAATGGTATATATGGCATTTTAATAACTGAAGATAGAAATCAAATTTTGTCAACAATTTTATCAAGATGTAATCTAATAAGCTTAAAAAACTTAGGTCCAGAAAATTTTTCAGAAGAAGAAATAGAAAAATTAATAAATTTTTTATTAATTATTAACAAGAATAAAGAAGAAGCTTTACCTTTAGTTAAAACTAGTTTTCTTGATTATTATGAAAAAAAAGATGATATTATAAAGGCTTTTAATACCTTAGAAAAAATAATAGATTTAAAAATTCAAGATAAATATCAAATAAAAAAGATAACTGATTCCAAAATCTATGATATAATAAAGGCGTCTTTAAACGAGATAGATGTACTTGATTTAATAAAATATTTGGATAAATTAGTAAAATTTAAAAATAAATTAATCATGATTCCTAATATCAATATTAATTTATTCATGGACAATTTTATAATTGAAATGTCGGGATTTGAGGTGAAGTAGATGTTAGTAGCAGGAATTAAATTTTCTAAAAAAGGACGAGTTTATTATTTTAGTAAAAAAGATTTTTCTTTAAGTAAAAATGATGAAGTAATTGTGGAAACAGAAAGAGGTCTTCAATATGGATTTGTTGTAATACCAGAAAAAGAAATTGACCCATCAAAACTAGTTTCACCTTTAAAAGATATAATTAAAATAGCAAGTGATAAAGATAGAAAGATTTATGAAGAAAATCTAGAAGATAGCAATAGTGCATTTGAAAAAGCAAAGAAAATTGTCAGAGATTTAGGTCTTGATATGAAATTATTAGATGCTAATTATACATTTGATCGTAAGCAATTACTATTTAATTTTACAGCTGATGATAGAGTTGATTTTAGAGAACTTGCTAAAAAACTAGCAGGAATTTATAAAACTAGAATTGAATTAAGACAAATTGGCATTCGTGATAAAGCAAGAGAAGTAGGTGGTCTTGGACCATGTGGAAGATTCTTATGTTGTAATACTTTTCTAACTGATTTAAATAGTGTAACTATCAATATGGCCAAAAATCAAATGTTAGCTTTAAATCCTACCAAAATAAATGGAGTATGTGGTAGACTGCTTTGTTGTTTATCTTATGAAGATGATAACTATACAGAACTTAGAAAAGGACTACCAAGTGTAGGAGATGACTATAAATATAATGGAGAAAAATATAAAGTAATTGATGTTGATATCTATAAAAGAAAAGTTAAATTAGAAAATTCTAATCACGGACAGGAAGAAATATACATACCATCATGAAAGTTTTAAATGATATAGTTGATTCTAATTTAAAAATATATCAAGATACTGATTACTTTAAGTTTTCACTAGAATCTGTATTACTTCCTAAGTTTGTAGACGTTAATTTAAGATGCAAAAAAATTTTAGATTTATGTACAGGAAATGCACCTATTCCACTTTTGTTATCAGAAAAAACGAAAGCCAAAATCTATGGAGTAGAGCTTCAAAAAGAAATATATGATTTAGCTATCGAAAGCGTTAAATTCAATCATAAAGAAGAACAAATTCAAATAATAAATGCTGATGTTAAAGACTTAAAAGACTACTTTGATGGGGATACATTTGATTTAATAACGGTTAATCCTCCATACTTTAAAATATATAAAGATTCTTTAAAAAATAAAAATCATATTAAATCTTTAGCACGACATGAAGATACTTTAACTTTAGAAGAACTTTTAAAAATTACATTATATTTACTTAAAGATAATGGAAGTTTTTATATGGTTCATCGAACAGAAAGATTAGAAGAGGTCTTGACATTACTTAAAAAATATCGTTTAATACCAAAGGAGTTACAGTTTATTTATCCTTACAATGGTAAAGAATCCAAGTTATTCATGATAAAAGCTAGTAAAAACGGAAGAGTTGGTTTAAAAGTTTTAGATGCCATCTACGTTAATCAGGAAATAAATAAGTAAGAATAAAAAATAAGGTGGGTACTTATGGAGAAAGGACAAGAATATTATAATGTTTGCTGTTTAGTCAATTGGAATCAAGAAAAAATAGCTAAATATACTAGAAGTAAACATTTAGGAATAAATACTTTTAAATTAAAAGTTTTAGATTATATAAAAAATATACTTAAGAAAAACGTTTATGAAATACCAAGAAATCAAATGAATTTTTTGTTTAGTTCAGAAAAAATAAAAAATATAGAGACTTATCATAAAGTCTTGATGGAAATGATTGATAAAAAACCAGAAATAGCTAAAAGTTTGATGGAGAAGGATAATATAAAAACTATTCTTGGAGCTTATTTCATGGCTTTTTTAACGCAAGCTGATTTTAAAAGGGTAAAAATTGTTGCTAAATGTTTTAGTTGGGATTTATCTTGTGAACAAGTAATAAATGATGCATTACAATATGCACTTACAGAGTTAAATTATTCTAAGGAAGATGTTGAAAAAATTTTTGGAAAACTACTTGTAAAAAGAGGTTCGACAGCTAACGAAATTTTAAATCAAATTCTATTATTAGAAAGCAATGAAATGATAAATGATTATTTAAGTAAAATAGGATATGATGCTATTTATTTAAAGAAAAACATTCCTGATTTTTTAGTATTATTTGTTCCTATAGAAAAACGTGAAAAAGCAAGAATTAAGTTAGAAGAAAGTTTAAATACTTATATAATCTTAACAGAAAGAAAAACAAAAGAAGAACAAAAAAAAGAAAATAGATATTTAAAAGAAACAGAAGAATATAAGAAATTAATATTAGAATATTTAGAAACGAAAGATTTAAGTAAAGAAGAATTTTGTAGTATAAAGAATATATCTCAATCTAAGTTTAAAGCAGCACTTTTATATGTAAAAGCAAGTATTCCTACTTTATATGAATTAATTGAAGTTCATGAAAGAGAATTATTTCAAAAAAGATATTCTTATTATATAGAAATAGCAAGTTACATTATAAATGCCTTAGATAATGGAATCATAGAAAATGGTGTTAAAAGAAATTTTACGATTCTTGATTACTTATTATTAACAAATGCTAATCTGAAAAATGTCTTAGATGTTGCTAAAAACAGTCCTTTAAAAGATTATCTTTCAAAATTTCAAGTCTTTGTTTCTAGATATAAAAGATTAACACCAATTACTGATCGTTTTATAAGAAGAATAATGTTAGAAAAAGTATATATTAATATAGAAGAAGATATTAAAGCATCTATTCCTAATATGGAAAGTATAGTAACTGATGATGATAAATTAATGGTACTTGATTATTTAAAAAACAATAATTTATATTATGAAGAATGTTTTGATATTGCTTTAAGAAGATATAAAAATAAAACATTGCATCAAGAATCAACAATGCGGTTTAAAATACATTAACTTGAAAATAATTATTTATTATGATATAAATAATTCGATGAATATCTATATTATAAAAAGAATAGGAGAAAAATATCTATGAAATTAATTGTAGGGTTAGGAAATCCTGGTAAAGAGTATGAAAATACTAGACATAATATTGGATTTCGTTATTTAGATTTATTTGTAAAAGAAAATAATTTAGGTAATTTTAAGGAAAAATTTAATGCTTTATATTTAAAAACAACTTATAATAATACAGATGTCCTTTTTCTTAAACCATTATCATATATGAACTTATCAGGAGAAGTTGTATTAAAATTTGTAAATTATTACAAAATAAAAATAGAAGATATTTTAGTAATTCATGATGATTTAGATATTCCTCTTGGAAAGTTTAAATTAAAAGAAAATGGTCGAAGTGGAGGACATAATGGTATTCAAAATATTATAGATAACCTTAAAGATAATAACTTTAAAAGATTAAAAATAGGTATTTCTAAAAATAAAGAAATAGATACTAAAGATTATGTTTTAGGTCATTTTTCTAAAGAAGAAAACGAAATACTTCTTAATATTAATTCTTTAATCTTGAACTTATTAAATGATTATTTTCAAATATCTTTTGATGCTTTAATGGGAAAATACAATAGGAGAGATTTAAGTGAATAAATTACTTGATATATTTAACTTAGATATTGAAGAAAATCTTGGCTTATCAGGAATGACTGATGAGTCTTTTTGCCTTTCTATTTTAAAGCAATTAAAAGAAAAAGATAGAGGTATTTTAATTATAACTAGTACTTTAACAGAAGCTAATGCCTTATTAAATATTTTAAGTAGTTTAACAAATGATGTTTTGTTCTTTCCTATGGATGATTTTCTTACAAGTGAAGCAGTAAGTACTAGTCCAGACTTGATGATAACAAGACTTGAGACTTTAAATGAACTATTAGGTGATTCTAAAAAAATCGTTATCACACATTTAATGGGTTATTTAAGATATTTACCTAGCAAAAAAGTGTATCAGGATAATATTATAAATTTAAAAATAGGTGATACAATTGAACCCAAAAAGTTAGTATCAAAACTTTATAATGCAGGATATCGAAGAGAAAGTTTAGTAACAACAACAGGGGAAGTTGGAGTTCGAGGATTTATAATTGATGTATTTCCTGTTTCAAGTGTTAATCCTATTAGAATTGAATTTTTTGGAGATGAAATTGATTCAATAAGAACTTTTGATGAAGAAACTCAAAAATCTTTAAAAGAGATAAAAGAAATAACTATTTATCCATATACAGAATTTTTAATTACTTCTGATGAGGAAATTTTAGATACTAAAAGAAAGCAAAAATATTTACCAGATTATTCCAAAGATATAAAAAACATTACAGATTATTTAAATAATCCTTTAATTATAGTTAAAGATTATTCCATGCTTCAAAATACTTATCAAAAGTTAAGAAATGATATAAAAAATTATCAAGAAAGTGATGACTATAAAGGAAATTATATGTTTGATTTAGACATATTGAATCCTAAAAAAGTTGTTCATTATCTAAGTTTTGATAATTTAATACCAGATTATGAATTTACAAATTTTATCGATTTTAAAATAAAAGAAGCTCCTAAATTTCATGAAAATATTGATTTAATTAATAAATATTTAAAAGATGCTTTAGGAACCAATAAGCAAGTAGTTATTTGTTTAAAGGAATATCAAATTAAAAACTTTATTAAATATATAGAAGTACCATATGTATTAAGTGATATTAATAATTTAAGCAAGAACTTAGTTAATATTATAATATATGATTTAGCAAAAGGTTTTATTTATGCTGATAAAATAGTATTAACTGATAGAGATTTATTTAATATAAGAGAAACTAAAAAGAAATATAAAACAAAATTTAAATATGCTGTTAAGATAAATGATATTAACAAATTAGAAATTGGAGATTATATTGTTCATAGTATAAATGGAATAGGTATTTATAATGGTATAAAAACATTGAATCCTAATGGATTAAAAAAAGATTATTTAGAAATATTATATAAAGGAAATGATAAACTTTATATTCCTGTTGAAAAGATTGAATTAATTAGTAAATATTCAGGAAAAGAAGGAGTAACACCTAAAATAAATGGTTTAGGAAGTATAGAATGGCGTAAGAACAAACAAAGAATAATTAAAAAAGTTCATGATATTGCTGATAAATTAATAAGATTATATGCAGAACGAGAGATGAAAAAAGGTTTTGCTTTTTCTAAGGATACTAGTTATCATCAGGAATTTTATAATGAATTTATGTATCAACCAACAATTGACCAAATAAAGGCATTTAATGAAATTAAAAAAGATATGGAAGATGAAAAACCAATGGATAGACTTTTATGTGGTGATGTTGGATTTGGAAAAACAGAAGTTGCTTTTCGAGCTATGTTTAAAGCTATTTATGATGGTAAACAAGTTTTATATCTTTGTCCTACTACAATTCTTTCTAATCAACAATATCAAAATGCTAAAGAAAGATTTAAAAATTTTCCAGTTAATATTGAATTATTTAATCGATTTACAACTACTAAGAAAAGTAAAGAGATAATTCAAAAGTTAAAGAATGGTGAAGTTGATATTGTAATTGGAACACATCGACTTTTAAGTGAAGATATTCGTCCTAAAGACTTAGGATTATTAATTATTGATGAAGAACAAAGATTTGGAGTTGCTCACAAAGAAAAACTAAAACAATATAAAGCCAATGTTGATGTTTTAACTTTAACGGCAACACCTATTCCTAGAACTCTTCAAATGTCTATGGTAGGTATTCGTTCTTTATCGGTAATTAAAACACCACCTGTTAATCGTTTTCCAATTCAAACTTATGTTGTATATGAAAAAAATAGTTTAATAAAAGATGCTATCATAAAAGAATTAATGCGTGATGGACAAGTTTTTATTCTTTATAATCGTGTTGAAACTATTGAAAGCAAAATGGAAGAAATTCAAAAGTTGGTACCAACTGCTAGAATTGTTGTTGCTCATGGACAATTATCTAAAATTGAACTAGAAAATCGAATGTTAAAATTTATTAATCATGAATACGATATTTTACTTTGTACAACAATTATTGAAACAGGAATAGATATTGCTAATGCCAACACCTTAATTGTTTTAGATGCTAATAACTTTGGTCTTGCTCAACTATATCAAATTAGAGGAAGGGTTGGAAGAAGTGATAAAGTTGCTTATGCATATTTGATGTATAAAGAAAATAAATCTTTATCTGAAACTTCAATTAAACGGTTAAATGTCTTAAAAGAATTTACAGAATTAGGAAGTGGATATAACATCGCGAATCGTGATCTTTCAATTCGAGGAGCAGGAGATATTTTAGGAAGTGAACAAGCAGGATTTATTGATACTGTTGGAGTTGATTTATATTTAAAAATTCTAAATGATGAAATTAAACGTTTAAAAGGAGAAAAGATTGTAGAAGAAGAAATTAAAGAAGAGAAACCTTTACTTACAGTTTCAACCCATATTGATGATGCATATGTTTCAGATACGGATTTAAAAATTGAAATTCATAAACTTATCAATACTATTGATTCATATGATAAGTTATTAGAAGTAAAAGCAGAACTTGAAGACCGTTTTGGTAAAATTTCTGAAGAAATATTTATTTATATGCAAGAAGAATGGTTTGAAGCATTAGCTAAACAAGTAGGAATTGAAGAAGTTTTTGAAAACAAAGATAGTGTTGAACTAGTTTATTCCATTGATGCTAGTAGAGAAATTGATGGAGAAGAGTTATTTCAAAAATCATTTACTATTTCTCGTGATTTTAAATTCTCATATCATAATTTAAGACTTCATATAATTTTACCTTTTAAAAATTTAGAAAAACATTATATCTATTACTTAATTGATTTATTAAAAGAAAATGTTACAAATTAGTAGCATTTTTTCTTATTTTTTAGTATGATATAAATTGTTTTTCAAAGGATGGATTATTGTGAATACTAATATTTTTAAAGAACTTTATTTGATAATATTTAGACATAAATATGGTAGGCAATTAGAAAGGTTATTTGGAATAAATGAAGAATTGGAAAATTATCAAGAATTACTTACTTTTCCTAGAAAAAAAGTCAAAAAAGTTTTGAAAACTAAAAATATAACACCTGTTTTAGCAAGTAGAATTTTATTTGATGGAAAAATACCAGATTATAATCCTGATGAAGCGAAAATTATTACCAACATTAGAAAACACGCATTATTTTACCAAATTACATCAATGTTTTTATCAGAATTTAGTATGGGTTATTTGTTACATTTAAATTATATTTATGAAAATAACTTAACTAGAGAACATTTAAGACAAGTTTATGAAATCTATAAAAAAGAAATTATAAAAGAATATTTAGAAGATAATGCACTTAGAAAAAAGACAACTTTAGTTTTTGATTCTGGGTATAGAGATTATGAATGTTTACAATTAGAAGATCATACGAAATATTATGAAGAGAAAGAATTAAATACTATTTTAGAAAAATTTTTTCATGATAAAACTTTGAAATTGAGTGAAAAAGTAACTTTAATAGGAATTTTAGCTAAAATAGTCGAATTAATTAATTTTTATAAATTTGATTACTTGATAGAAAATATTGAAACAGTCAAAAAAGAAATAAATGTAGGATTATTTTCAAAATTATTAAAAAAAGATAATAAAATTTCCTATGATAAAAGATATTTTTATCGACAATTAGCAAAAGTTTTTTCTAAAAACTCTATTGAAGCTTTAGAAAATTTACCCTTATTACGTGAAAGATTAGAAAGCTTACCTTTAACTTCAGAAAAATATCAAGTTATTAAAAGAGCAGATAGATTACTTAACTTTTCAGAAGAAGAAATTGTCAGAAAAATGTCTTTTGTAAAACAAGAATTAGCCGATTTATACAGTTTTTATGAAATATATAATCGAAAGAGTCTAATTAATAACATATTAGATCCAGAAAAAAGTATGATTATAACTGATTTAAGAGAAATAAAAGAACCTATGTTACTTCATTTTTTTAATCAATTTACTGATTTAGGTGCTAAATCTCAATTTTTTGATGATAAAGAGAAGCAAATTAGAAAGTTAAATTCTTATCATTATATTTTAACAAAAGAAGCTAAAGAAAATCTAGAAAAAGAATATCAAATAATGCAAAATGAATTAGTTCCTAATTATGCTCTTCCAATATCATCAATGTATTATTCTTCTAAATCAGCTTGTTTAGTTAATAATTCTAATCAATTAAGTTCAATGATTTTAACTTTAAGAGATATACTTAATGAAGAAAATTTAAGAAGCTTAGTAGCTATTGGTTTTTCTAAAAAGAATTTAAGTGAAGAATTAATAGCCATAATTTCGGCACATAATCTTTATTCTAATCAGGGAATAGATTTTATTGATTCCGAAAATGAATTTTTAGACTTTTCAGCATCTTTAAAAGAAATGTTAGAACCTAAAAAAGGTTTTAATAATGAAGTAGTTTTATATAGAAATAATGATATAGCAACTTTAAAACCTTCTTATGTAGTAATAATAGCACCTCATGGTTTAGAAGAAGATGCTTTTAAAAAAAACTATCAAGAATTAAAATTACAAATGAATAATATTGGACTTCAATGTCCTATATTGATAATTGATATAGAAAAAATTATAGATAATGAATTTAAACAAACATTTGATAATAATTTATCAAAGAAAGAATCTGTTGATAAACTAAAAGTATTAAGAAAATAATTCATTTATTACAAAAAATATGTTATTCTAATAAAGTAACAAGAATAATAAAATTTTTAGGAGGATACATGAAAGAAAATATCATTTTGATTTTAAAAGGTATGATTATAGGTCTTGCTAATGTTATTCCAGGAGTAAGTGGTGGTACTTTAATGATAACGCTTGGAATATATGAAAAAATAATCGGAGTTATAAGTCATTTTTTTAAGAATTTTAAAGAGAATTTAAAGTTTTTAATTCCACTTGGAATTGGTTTGGTAGCAGCTATTTTACTGTTTAGTAAAATTATTGGTTTAGCTCTTGATAAATATCCTTTTCCTACAACTTTATTTTTTATTGGTTTAATTTTAGGTGGTTTGCCACTTTTATGGAAAAAGGTTAATACAAAGAAAAAGAAGTTTAGTAATTGGTTAATTTTTGCTCTTACTTTTCTATTTGTAGTATCTTTTGCATTTTTAAATTCTGGAAGTAACGAGGTTAACTTATCTAATTTAAATATTTTGGGTTATCTATATTTATTCTTAGTTGGTATGATAGCATCAGCTACAATGATTATTCCAGGAATAAGTGGTTCTTTTGTTTTGATGTTGCTTGGGTATTATAAACCAATTATTGATGTTGTTAGTTCACTTACAGATTTTAGTCTATTAGGAAAAAATATTTTAATTCTTGGAGTTTTAGGAATAGGTATTTTAATTGGAATAGTATTGGTGGCTAAATTAATTGAATATTTATTTAAGAAAGCTGAAGTTAAAACTTATTATGGAGTTTTAGGATTTGTCTTAGCATCAATAATAGCAATTATTAAACCACTTTTAGCAGTAGAACTTCATTTTTTAGAAGTAATAATTGCCTTTGTTCTCTTTATGATAGGATTTATATGTGCCTATAAAATAAGTGAGAAGTAAATAAAATAAAATGATAAATAAGCTATTTAAAAGATAGTTTATTTTTTTGATTTTTAAAAAAGGTGAACAAATTTCACCTTGAGACATTCGTGAATCCTTGTCCAATAAGGGCTTAAAAAAAAACGATTTATTTTTCCAACTTTAAAACAAACCGTTTATATTATAATTGAAGGTTAATTGAAGCCTTTACTTAATTAGGAAAGGAGGAAAATTATGTTAAGTAAAAAAATCAATAAAAATAAAATCAAGAAAAGGAGGAAAAATAAATATGACAACAAATATGCTTAATAAAAAAAGAAATTTAAAACCAGGTGAGATGATAAAGCTATCTTTCGACGAAGCATTCAAGATTATGTATGGAGACCCAGCTAATATAGAGATATTAACAATGTTTTTATCAAAAGTATTAGGTGTAAGGTACGAAGATATTGAAAATAAAGTTGCTTTAATACCTTTAAAAACTCCTAAAAATACAATAGGAGAAAAAATAACAGAAAGAGATGTTGTTGTTAGAATACAGGATAAAAATAATAATATTAGTAAAATAATACTAGA